>NZ_JASAUS010000107.1:0-31746 GCF_029953005.1 Bradyrhizobium sp. Mp27
AGCACGCCTCAAGCACCTTGCGATCTTTCCTCGAAAGGTGGACTTCTCTTGCTTCGGGTATCATCCCGACCTTGAATCACGACTCACGTTCCAAGAAAAGTGGGTACTAGCCACTCACTAAGGGCCGGCCATTGCTGCAGCAACGCTTCATGAGCCAACATAACGGTCGGCCGCCCGGCTACATCCTCAGCCAGCAGCACGCGGCCAGGCGCAACGAGCATCTTGACCAGCTCGGGCATCGGAGCCGGTCCGGCCAATAGCTCGTTGAGATTTGCACGTTGTCGAACGGCCTTCCCAGCTTCGTCGACGAAGACAAGAGCGCGAAACATTTGCGGGAGAACGCCGGACAAGTCCGCGTCCTTGCGAAGCATCTCAAGAAGTTCGACAATCCGCCGCTTGAGCACGCCTTTTACGCCGCCCATATCTCGGTACGTTTGGATCGTCAGCGCGTGCTGAACATTGGTCCTCCGGTGAAGTTCCTCCAGGCAGAATGCCATCAGCGGCAGCGCGCCAGCATCGCCGCCTAAATCACGCAAAATTTCTTCGTCCAGGCCGTCCTCAAACTCAAGACCCGCTCGTTCAGCGGGCTTGCGGATCATATCGAGGAGCGCGGTCGGTCCCGGCTTTCCCAGCACAAAGGTACCTTCCTGTAATTGGGCCCCGAGGGAGGGCTCGGCCGCGCATTGAGGCAAAAAGTCTGCTCGCAGCGTAGCGACTACCAATACTCGCGGGTCATCGCTGCATTCGGCGAGCAACCTTAGGAAACAGGCTCGATGAACCTCTGATGTGACAGTGAAAAGTTCCTCAAACTGATCGACAACCAGTACTATGGGCGTCCCGCGCGGGCGACCAACCACAAGCGCATCGGCATAATTCGAGAGCTGCCGTGGAGTTTCCGCGAGTATTTTCGCAATCTCCGTCGGTTGCTTTCGATAATGTGTCGGTAAGGCGACCTCCAGTCTACTCGCGAGCGCCATCAAAGCATTGTCGCCGAATGCGCCGGGAGACAATTTGAACACAGGCCAGTGCTCGCTGCCTTCAATGACTCCCTCACTGAGTCTCGGCAACAACCCTGCTTCGACAAGAGATGATTTCCCGCTGCCGGATGCGCCTACTACAGCCAAGAATCGGCGCGCCGGTTTTCGCAAGGCGGCGAGCATGGCATCAACTTCGCGCCCCCGACCGAAGAATATCTCTGTCTCAGCACTCACGAATGAGCGAAGTCCGGGATATGGGGCAGCTTTCCACGGCTGAACGACCAATGTCTTCGATGCGGCGAATTCGCTGCGATCGGCCGCGGGCCTGCTGAGGATGTTTGCAATCCGCTCGCGAAGGTCCTTCTTTAGTCGCTCGTAAAACGTGGTTGGAGACTCATAGTCTGTCACTCCCGCCCGCAACGAGCCATCGGAATTGCGAAGACGCCCGAAAAAGCTCTTAAGTCTATTCTTCTGATCCAATCTAGCCGTAAGCTGGGGATCGTCCGCATCCAGCAGGACTTTCTCAGTACGGCGATAGATCAAGATGTCTGGTCGCTGCGGTGAGTTGAGAGCCTGTTCGTACTCCCATTCCGTGCCTGAAAGGTATGGGGAGCCGTCAGGCTTTCGGAACTTGTCAGACAGCGGTGTACCGATGCGTGACCAGAGGACGACAACAACGATGTCGCACGCCGCCGAAGTCGGTCGACCTTGATCAATTGCCTCCTGCGGGGTGAGGTTCGCCAGTAGAGGAACCGGCGCGTCCGGATCATCCCAAGAGACGATAGTCAGTGTTACGCTATCGCGAAGGAAGGGTTCTGCTACGAGTTCCTTGACAACCTCGCGCGCCAGTTGCCGCTCGTGTACTACATCTCCCGGCGAAGAGAGGAAGATTCGTATTTGGCGAACGTACGTTGATGACCTTTCTAGGCCGTCAGTTGACGGTCGTGCCGCTCTGTCACCGTAGACGATCGTGACAATATTGTTGTCGCCGACAATCAAAGCTGCCCCAACCACGTTACCTTCAACGCAGATCGTGCGGGGATTTCCTGAGTCCGCTTCGCCAGTGATTACACCAGTAGGCTTGCCAGGTTCTGCCATTGTCCGCCCAGCCAGTTTGCAACCGTGCCCACGTGCGGAGCCAGCTTCGTCGCGACGCTTGCGAACTCCGCGGTCTCGCGTGCCGTTTTCAAGGCGCTGTCGAGAAATCCGCCAATCTCGTCTTTGCTGGGTTCGACCTTCTTTACGGCATCGACAGCTGCACCTGCCAAGGTGTTGGCGGCCGGCGCTTTCGGCCCGGTAAGGCGAGCTAGCTCCGCTTGAATTGCTGACAAAGCCTCCAGGACGCGCTCGCGTTCGGCTCCGTCAGGTCCCGCGAAGACTACTGTCGCTTTGATATTCTGCCCGCTGGAAAGAGCAGAACCCGTCACGTGACCGCCGACTGAGATTGCACCGCCGACAGCCCCGGCAACTCTTTGGGCGCCCTGCTTTTCCTCTCCCGCCATCGCAACCCCCTTTCCTCGCTCCGACAAAGTACAACCATTCTGCACCCCGCGGCGGTTGGCCGCAACGGCTGTGTGTGGCGCCGGCCCGTCTGGTTCAGCTTCGTGTCATTGTGTGCATCAACAGGTCACAAGCCCCTGGATTCCGCTGACGGCGGACCAGCGACGGGCCCTCCGGCGAGACCGCTATGGGTCACTTCCGACGTTGACGTTGCACGAAGCACGTGAAGTCTGCGTCAGCCGGAACCGGCATTACTCGGACTGATCGGCTTCCGTGTGCCTGTGATGCGCCCCCCGGCCTTTGCCTACACCGGCGTGTAGATCACGAGCTTCAGCGCGGGATCGTCATTGGCCTGAAAACTCGTGTGCTCGAAATGCAGCACTCCCAGAGTTGGATGAGACATCGTCTTGAGGCCCGAGGCGGTGCTGCGGATCTCGTGGGCTTCCCACCATTTGACGAATTCCGGGCTGCCCTGCCGCAGCCGCGTCAGCAACTCCGCGAACGCGGGATCGCCGGCCCAGACGTCGTGGGTGGCGCGGAACATCGCGACCATGCGCTTGGCGACCTCCGCCCAGCCCGCGCCGTAAGCCTTGCGCGTCTGCTTGTTGGTCATCATCAGGAGCATCGTGTTGCGATCCTCCTCCGGCAACCGGCCGAACGCAAAAACCTGCTCGGCGGCTTCGTTCCAGGCCAGCACGTCCCAGCGCCGCCCGGTGATATAGGCCGGATGCGGCAGGCTCTCGATCAGCCGCAGGATCGGCGGCGGCACGATCTCGCGTGTGAACGCCCGCTTGTCGCCGTCGCGCGCCAGCGCCTTGAGATGCGCATGCTCGGTCTTGCTCAGCCGCAGCGCACGGGCGAGCGCATCGACGGTGGTCACCGACGGGCTGACGGTGCGCCCCTGCTCGAGGCGGATGTACCAGTCGACACCGATGCCGGCGAGCTGGGCGACCTCCTCGCGGCGCAGGCCCGCGGTGCGCCGGCGGCTGCCCGCGGGAAGACCGACCGTCTTCGGCGTCAGCTTTTCGCGGCGGGACCGCAGGAAGTCGCCGAATTCGATGCGGCGCGGGTCGGCCATGATATTGCGCTCCGATGGAGGGCCTTCGTAATACTAGGATAATACCAGGCCTTCCTGGCCCTTCCAAGGCGGCGCATATGCCTTTTCACCCGACTTTGAGGTGAACATCATGAAAGCTGCCGTACTCAAATCCTTCGGATCGCCGCTGGTGATCGAGAATATGCCGGAGCCGGTGCTCGGCACCGGCGAGGTCATCGTCGACGTCGTCGCCACGCGCGTCCTGTCCTACATGAACGAGGTTTTCAGCGGCGAACGAAACTACGCGCTCGACCTGCCGATCATCCCGGGTCCCGGCGGCATCGGCCGGGTGCGCGCGATCGGCCCGGACGCGACCAAGCTCGCCGTTGGCGACTGGGTGTTCTGCGACCCGACGGTGCGTTCCCGGGATGACATCGTGGCGCCCGATATCGCCCTGCAAGGGCTCACGGCCGCCGGCCCCGGCGGTATGCGCCTGCAACGGCATTTTCGCCACGGCTCCTATGCCGAGCGGATGCGCGTGCCGACCGAGAATGTGAAGCGGCTTGGCGCGATCACGTCTGCGGAAGCCTCGCAATGGTGCGCGCTGGGGACGGCGCTGGTACCCTATGGCGGCTTTCTCGCCGCCAACCTTCAACCCGGCGAGACCGTGCTGGTGAGCGGCGCCACCGGCAATTTCGGCAGCGCTGCCGTCTCCGTCGCGCTCGCGATGGGCGCGGCCTGCGTGGTCGCGCCCGGTCGCAACGACGGGATTCTGGCCGACCTCGTCTGCCGCTTCGGCGATCGGGTGAAGCCGGTGAAACTCACCGGAAACGAGAGCGACGACTGCGAAAGCATGAAGCGCGCCGCACCGGGGCCGATCGACTGCGTGTTCGACATCATGCCGCCCTCGGTCAGCACGACCGTCGTACGCGCGGCGATCATGACGGCGCGCGCTTACGGCCGCGTCGTGCTGATGGGCGGCGTTGGCATGGCGGGCGGCGCTGGCCTCGATCTGCCCTACCCCTGGATCATGCGCAACTGCATCAGCATCCACGGTGTCTGGATGTACCCGCCGGATGCGGCGAGCCGCCTGATCGCGCTGGTGCGCGCGGGATTGTTACGGCTGGACGAATACGAGGCGACGGCGTTCGACCTCGACCACGTCAACGAGGCGGTGGAACACGCCGCGGCCAATGGCGGACCGTTCAAGCTGACGGTGATCAGGCCGTAACGGCCCCTCCGCTGCGGCGATGCGCCGTTGCAGCCGATAGGCCCGACATGTCAAATGGCTGGAAGGCGTCACCCCGATCGTAGCCGACCAAGGCCGGCTACTGTGCATGGGGTTGTTTTCGCAGTTTTTGTTATTCGAGCTCGACGACCTGGCCGTTCGACAGCGACACGCGCCGGTCCATGCGGCCGGCGAGCTCCATGTTGTGGGTCGCGATCAGCATGGAGACCTTGGTCGCCTTGACCAACTGCATCAGAGCCTGGAAGACGTGATCGGCCGTGTGCGGATCGAGGTTGCCGGTCGGCTCGTCCGCGAACAGCACGCGCGGCGCGTTGGCCACCGCGCGCGCGATCGCGACGCGCTGCTGCTCGCCGCCGGACAATTCCGCGGGCCGATGGGTGATGCGGTCGCCGAGGCCGAGATAGCCAAGGATCTCCTTGGCGCGCTTGACGCTCTCCGACTTCTTCAGGCCGCGGATCATCTGCGGCATCATGACGTTCTCGAGCGCCGAGAACTCCGGCAGCAGCCGGTGCGACTGGTAGACGAAGCCGATATCGGTGCGGCGGAGCTGGGTACGCTCGATGTCGGGCAGCTGCGAGGTCGGCGCGCCGTTGACGTAGACCTCGCCGGAATCGGGGGCTTCAAGCAGCCCCGCGATGTGCAGCAACGTGGATTTGCCCGAGCCCGACGGCGCGACCAGCGCGACCGATTGCCCGGCCCACAGTGCGAGCTTGGCGTTGTCGAGGATCGTCAGCGGCACCTCGCCCTGCAAGTACTGCCGCTTTATCTCGTGGAGATAAATGACCGGTACATCTTCCGCCCCCTGCTGGCTCTCCATCAGCCCCTCACTCGTACCGCAGCGCTTCGACGGGATCGAGGCGCGCGGCGCGCCACGACGGGTACAGCGTCGCAAGGAACGACAGCGTCAGCGCCATGATGACGACCGCCGTGGTCTCGCCGACGTCGATCTCGGCGGGCAGTTTCGACAGGAAGTAGAGCTCCGGCGAGAACAGCTCGGTGCTGGTCAGCCAGGACAGGAATTGCCTGATGGACTCGATGTTGAGGCAGATCACGAGGCCGACGAAGAAGCCGACCAGCGTGCCGACCACGCCGATCGAGGCGCCCGTGATCAGGAAGACGCGCATGATCGAGCCTTGCGAGGCGCCCATGGTGCGCAGGATCGCGATGTCGCTGCCCTTATCCTTCACCAGCATGATCAGACCGGAGACGATGTTGAGCGCGGCGACCAGCACGATCATGGTCAGGATCAGGAACATCACGTTGCGCTCGACCTGGAGCGCGTTGAAGAAGGTCGAGTTGCGCTGCCGCCAGTCGACCAGGAACACCGGCCGGCCCGCGGCCTCCGTCACCGCCTTGCGGAAGGCGTCGATCTTGTCAGGGTTCGTGGTGAACACCTCGATCGAGGTGACGTCGTTGCTGCGGTTGAAATAGGCCTGGGCTTCGGCCAATGGCATGAACACAAAGCCGAGATCGTATTCGGACATGCCGATCTCGAACACCGCCACGATCTTGTAGGGTTTGATGCGCGGCGTCGTGCCCATCGGGGTGACCGCGCCCTTCGGCGCCACCAGCGTCACGCTGTCACCGGCATGCAGCGACAGCTGGTCGGCGAGGCGGCGGCCGATCGCAACCCCCTGCCCGTCGTCAAAGCCCTCGAGCGAGCCCTGCTTGATGTTCTTGGCGATCGAGGTGAGGTTGTTGAGGTCATCGGAGCGGATGCCGCGCACCAGGACGCCCGAGGCGTTCCACGGCGAGGACGCCAGCGCCTGGCCGTCGACCACGGGCGCTGCGAGCCGGATGCCCTGGACCTGGCTGAGGCGATCGGCGACGTCCTTCCAGTCGGTCAGCGGCGATTCCAGCGGCTGCACCAGGATATGGCCGTTGAGGCCCAAAATCTTGTCGAGCAGCTCCTTGCGGAAGCCGTTCATCACCGCCATGACGATGATCAGCGTCGCCACGCCGAGCATGATGCCGAGGAAGGAGAACCCGGCGATGACCGAGATGAATCCCTCCTTGCGGCGCGCCCGCAGATAGCGCGCCGACAACATCCACTCGAATGGCGCAAAAGGCGCGGTTTGCTTGGTCTCGGTCATGGTCTCATCCATCGCTCGATAATCCCATGATTCGGGGTCAATTGTGGCCGGATTGGCGGCCGCGATATCGCGCGATGAACAATATTCAGCCGACCAGCCGGGCGACCGCGTCCGCAGGCGACATCGTCTCGCGGGAGCCGTCACTGCGCTTCTTGATCTCGACCTTGCCCTCGGCGAGGCCCTTCGGCCCGATCATGATCTGCCAGGGGATGCCGATCAGGTCGGCGGCGGCGAATTTGGCGCCGGCCCGCTGATCGGTGTCGTCGTAGAGCACGTCGACGCCCTTGGCGGTGAGCTCGGCGTAGAGCTTCTCGCAGGCCGCATCGACCGCGGCATCGCCCTGCTTGAGGTTGAGAATCGACACGCGGAACGGGGCCACCGCCTCCGGCCATTTGATGCCGGCATCGTCGTGGCAGGCCTCGATGATGGCACCTAACAGGCGCGAGACGCCGACGCCGTAGGAGCCGCCGTGGATCGGCACGTCGACGCCGTCGGGGCCCGCAACCAGCGCCTTCATCGCGTCGGAATATTTCGTGCCGAAATAGAAGATCTGCCCGACCTCGATCCCGCGGGTGTTCACCCGCTTGTCCGCAGGCACTTCCTGTTCGAAGCGCGCGGCGTCGTGCACGTCTTCCGTCGCCGCATAGACCGAGGTCCACTGCTTGATGATCGGCGTCAAGTCGCTGTCATAGTCGACGTCCTCGCCCGGCACCGGCAGGTCCAGCACGTCGCGATTGATGAACACGCCGGATTCACCGGTCTCCGCAAGCACGATGAACTCGTGGCTGAGATCGCCGCCGATCGGGCCGGTCTCCGCGCGCATCGGGATCGCCTTCAGCCCCATCCGCGCGAAGGTGCGCAAATAGGCGACGAACATCTTGTTGTAGGCGACGCGCGCCGCGGCCTCGTTGAGGTCGAAGGAATAGGCGTCCTTCATCAGGAATTCGCGGCCGCGCATCACGCCGAAGCGCGGACGCTGCTCGTCGCGGAATTTCCATTGGATATGATAGAGATTGAGCGGCAGGTTCTTGTAGGACTTGACGTAGGCGCGGAAGATCTCGGTGATCATTTCCTCGTTGGTCGGCCCGTACAGCAGCTCACGCTTGTGGCGATCGGCGATGCGCAGCATTTCCGGGCCGTAGGCGTCATAACGGCCGCTCTCGCGCCAGAGGTCCGCGAGCTGGAGCGTCGGCATCAAGAGTTCCAGCGCGCCGGAACGGTCCTGCTCCTCGCGCACGATCTGCTCGATCTTCTTCAGCACGCGGAAGCCGAGCGGCAGCCAAGCATAGATGCCGGCCGCCTCCTGCCGGATCATGCCGGCGCGTAGCATCAGCCGATGCGAGACGATCTCCGCCTCTTTCGGATTTTCCTTCAGGATGGGCAGAAAGAATCGCGACAACCGCATGGCAATACTCTGGGAATCAGTGATCGCCTGCAGTGAAAGCGGATTGGGAGCGAAAACACAAGACCGGGAATGAGGAAAAGCCGCTAAGGCGACGAAATTCCTGTCATTTTTCCGTTGCCTTCAGGTTCAGCATGAACTGCGCCGGCGCGCTTTAAGGTAGCCCCAGATCGAGCTCGTCCTCCAGCGTGACCTTCTCGAAATCGGTCACCAGCGCGTCGATCCGCACATGCCAGCGGCCGGCGAAGGGAAGCTCGACCTTGCGCACATGCCAGTAGCCGTCCGGCTCGAGCGAGGCGCCCCGCTCCATCGGCTCGATGCCACGCTCCGGTAGGCTCAAGGTCAGCGTCACCTCCTTCGCGATCAGCGGCGTGGCCTCGCCGGTCATGAGCTGGAGCACGAAATCGTCGACGCCGGGTTTCCCAGGAGACACCAGAACCTGGAACATCGCCTTGTCGCTGTGGATGTGGATCGCCAAAGGCGTCTCGGGAATGATCGTCCGCGGCGGTGGGGTGAAGCGCCAGCCGGCGACGACGGCAAGGATGGCGAGTGCGATCGCGCCCTCCAGCAGGATCGAGCGCTTGAGCGCGGGCGTCCCTTTCTCGTCCCGGGCCAGGGCCGGTGTCAGCCTGAACCGATTGAGCGCGGCGAGCGCCAGCAATCCCGTGACCAATGCAAGTTTGATCGAGAGGATGAGTCCGTAGCGGGTCTCGACCAGCGCGACCGGCTTTTCGAGCTGAACGATCGCGAGTGCGAGGCCGGTCAAGGCCAGCACGCCGACCGCCAGCGCAGCGATGCGGGAAAAGCGGTTCACGACGGGGAGCGTCGCAGTCGTCGGCTTCGTCACCAGCGCGACCAGCGGCGCGAGAGCACCGATCCAGATGGTGACGCCGAGGCCGTGGAGAAAGATCGCCGGCCGGGTCAACGCCTCCGGCGGGGCTGTTGCAGCGTGCCCGGTCATGGCAAGCGACAGACCGACGCCGACGAGCGCGATGATCGCAAGAGCGCGCGCATACCATGCGCTGCGCAGCGCCATCAACGCGAGCAGCATCGCGGCAATCGCAACCAGCAGCGCGGGGCCGGCGCTGGTCGCGAACGCGACCTTCCACGGCGCGGCCGTCGCGAGAGCCGCTGGTGGCAGCCCGAGGAGATCGAGGCCCAACGCGCCAACGGAGGCTGTGGCGCAGGGAATGCCGATGGCGAGCGCGACGCGCGGAACGGTCATGCTCGTCGTCGACCACGCGACCCAGCGCGCAAAGAACACGCCTCCGACACCGACGAACAGCCCGAGATACAGACCGACCCGCGCCAGCCAGATCAGCGCGTTCAACCCGCGATCCGCATTGGCGGGAGGTTGCGTCCCCGTCGGCATGCCGATCGAGAAGATCACCGATCCCGCGACGGGATGGCCGTCCTGCGAGATCACGCGATAGCTGACGACCGCCGTGCCCTGCGGCAGGTCGGGCGGCATCGCGACCGAGATCGTTTCGCCCGACGCGCTGACGCGCGCATCATCCCGCGCCCTGCCCGCGCCGTCGATCAATTGGATTGCGCCCGGCGTCACCGTCTCGTTGAAGCGCAGCTCCACCGCCTTCGGCGCGCTCGCAAGCATGCTGCCGCTCGCCGGCTCGACCGCGACGAGCGCCGCATGTGCGGACGCGCCGGTCGTGAGGCCGACAACGCAGAGGAGCGTCGCGAGCGCGGCGAGCAGGCGCATCAGGGCTTTGGCAGGAGCTTCACGCCCGGTGCCGGCGATTTGCCCTCGTGCGAATGCCCTGCCCCGTCCGCCGGGATCTCGATCCAGCGGCTGACGCCGGTCTCGCACTCCTGAACGACAGGGAAATACAGCGTCGTGTCCGGCTTCAGGCTGTTGGTCAGGAAGCTGCTGATGACGAACTCGTCGTAATTGTGATCCGGCAGCTTGCCGCCGGACCAGGCCACCTCCTTGACGCCGGAGCCAAGCTTGTTGCCGTGATAGTCGTATTCATTGGCGTACTTGCCTTCGACGACATCGACGCTCCAGCCCGGCTTCGGCATCGGCTTCACCGCAATCACGCCTTCCGGAATCTGCACCCTGATCTTCACCGTGGGCGAACCCGCGCAGCCGTGCGGCACGGCGAAGACGGCCTTGTAGTAGGAACCAACCGTCGCCTGCTTGGTCTCGAGCGTGATATGCGCCGATGCAGGCGACGCGGCCAGCGCGGCGATCAGGAACAGGCAGGATTTCTTCGACATGTTTGGCCCTTCGATGGTCATTTGATCAGGATCGGCGATTCCACGCTGACATGATCGGCCTCGGAAATCGAAATTCCGAGGCCCAGCATCCAGCGTCCGGGCGTCAATTGCGCGACCTTCACATGCCAGCTGTCCTCGCCGTCGCGCGAAGCCTCGACCGGCGCGAGCTTTCGGCCGGACTGCGTGTCCACGAGCGTCACTGACACGGCTTTGGCCGTGAGCGGCGTCTCGTCCGTGGTTTCGAGCTGGATGGCGATCTCGACCGGGCCGGCGCGGCCCGGCGAGACCGTGACATTGGCCATGGCCTTCTCGGTGTGCAGGTGCGTGAAAAAGCTGTCGTCGTCCGTCGCCGCCGCAAGCGGTGTCGCGGCAACCGACAGCAACGCAGCCATCGCCAGCGCAAGGCATGTGAGGGATCGACCCGAGGTCATCGGAGACTTGATCTGTTTCATCACATCTTCATTCCCGAATGATCCGGCATTTTCTTCAACATGTGCCCGCCGTCGCCAGGCGCCTGCGCACCGACGCCCTGGACGTCGAGGGAGACGGCGACCTTGCCGGCCTTCTCGAACTCCAGCGTCACCAGTACCTTGTCACCCTGCTTGAACGGACCCTTCAGCTCCTGGAGCATCAGATGATTGCCGCCGGGCGCGAGCTTCACCGTCTTGCCGGCATCGATCACGAGCCCCTTGTCGAGCGGACGCATCTTCATCACACCGTTGTCCATCGCCATCTCATGGACCTCGGTCTTCCCCGCGATGTCGGCGGAAACGCTGACCAGCCTGTCCGCCGTTGTCCCCTTGTTCTCGATGGTGAGATAGCCGCCGGCGACCTTGGCGCCGCCCGGCGTCGCCCGGCTCCAGGCCTGCGAGATGACGAGATCGCCGGCCTTGACGTCCTCGGCCGCCGCTGGTGCTGCGCAGAGCGCGAGAGCGAATGCTGCGAGCAGCACATCTTTCAACGTGGTCTTCATATCGATATTCCCGTTTGCAGATTGAATTTCAGTGAGTGGCGAGCTGTTGGCCCGACCATTTTTCGAGATCGGCCATCTCGGCCGAGCCTTCGATCGTCGTGATCGTCCCGTCCCGGGAGATGAGCATGGTCCGGGGAATGTCGCCCTGCCAGGCAGGATCGATCTCGAACCTCAAACGCTCGACAAAACCGTCGTTGAAGATGAAGTTCTCGGTCGACGACAGCCCCGCTTTATCAAGCATCGACTGCGTTGCCGCCGGCAGGTTCGGCACGAGATCGGCGCTGATCGTGACCACGTCGATCCCGGGATGGTCCTTCGCAAACTGCCCGAGCAAAGGCAGCTCGACCTTGCAGGGCCCGCAGGTCACGCCCCAGAAATGCACGAGCGTCGGGCGGCCCGCATGACCCTTAAGGACGCCTTGCCAGGTGCCGCGCTCGAACGGTTTCAGGGTCGGCGCCGCTCCCAGCGTAGCCGCTGACGCGATCAGGATACCCAGACCTAGAATGCCTGCAAATCGACGTCTCATGGCTGGTCCTCGATTGCTGTAAGCCGATAGCCATCCGCTTTCGTCATCCATGACAGATAGACCTGTTGGCCATTGGAAACGAGCAAGGGATGATCGGATGTGTCGGTCGTACTCGATATCGTCTTCGGCGGCGACCAGTTCTCGCCGTCGTCGCGGGAAATCATCATCTGGACCGAGGTCTTCTCGCCGTCGAACTCCTTCCAGACCATCACCGTTCCCACAGCACTTGCGAGCACGTAAGGACGCGTCGGATTGCGGCCCGGCTGCCCCAGCGCCATGGGCGCAGAGAAGGTGCGGCCTTCGTCGCGCGAATGGGCGTAGAACAGTCCCTTGCGCGCCTTGCCGCTCGTGTACCAGGCGACGTGATAGGTCCCGTTCGGCGCAACGGTGAGGCTCGGTCCGTGATGCGGGCAGGCGTTGATCTGCCAGTCGTCATTACTGACCCGATGGATCTCGCCCGGCGTCGAGACGTCGGCGAAGGTCATGACCGCGTGATCGCGCACGCCGCCCTCGAAGATATTTCTGAAGATCACGGCCGGCCGCCCGGGCGCCGCGAATGTCAGCCCCAAGCGGCAGCACTCGCAAGTGTTGTCACGCGCAAGCTTCGCCTCCGCGTAGGTGGCGCCGCCATCGCGCGACGAGGCAAAGAACAGCCCCGCTCCCTCGTACTTCCGTCCGGCCTCCTTCGCGGGAACGCGATTGCGCTTGTCCAGCCATGCCGCAAAGACCGTTCCATCCTGATCGAGCGCCAGCGCCTCAAAGCGCTGGCTCTCGTTGTTGGCGGTGATGGGCTTCAGCTCCGCAAAGCTCTTCCCACCGTCGGCCGAGCGTGTGTAGAGCACCTGGCCGTTGAAAGCCTCATCCCTGAAGATCGAGAATGCGAGCGCGATGCCGCCCTTGCGATCGATCACGATCTTCGGCCGCGCATCCGGCCCCCAATCAAGGTTCAGCCGCTTGGTCGTGACCTGGGTGGGCGCCGAGAAGCTGCGCCCCGCATCCGATGAACTCGCAACCGACACCTGCCCGCCTGCCATCCAGGCCAGCCACAGCGTTCCGTCCGGTCCGAATGCGGGCGTCACCTTGGTTGCACAGCGCAGCGTCGGCTCCTCGCACGCCGCTTCCGAGGCATGCTGATGATGGCTCATTTGCGCATGCGCTGCGTCTTGGCAAAGCGAAAGGACGAGCGTCGCGAGCAGGCTCATTCGTAGCATGACTTTCCTCCTCCTGCAGTGTTGCTCGATCATTTGAACGCCAGCTTCATTCCGGCGAAGAACGCGCGCGGCGAGCCGGCGTAGATTGAATTGGTCGTATTCGCCAAAGCGATCGCTCCGTCCTGGATGCCCGTGCCTTGCACCGTATTCGCAATATTGTTCGCCGAAGCCACATAGGTCCGGTCAAACACGTTCCTGACTTCAAAATAGACGTTCAGTGACTTGAAGTAGTCAGACTGGAGGTCCGTTTTGTAGTGCACGTTGAGATTGACCAGTTCGTAACCGGGCGCCTTCAAGAGATTGGCGTTGTCCATCCAGAAGGAATCCTTCGACTGCACTTCGACGAACGCGCCGAGGCCGGCAAGCGGCCCCGAAGACTCGTCATAGCCAAGTCGCGCGGTTAACTCGTTCGGCGATATCCCGGGAATCTTGTTGCCCGCACGATTGAAGCTGAAGACGGTTCCACCGACGCCGGGGCTTCTGAGGTTTTCCGTGTATTCAGTGTAGAATTGATCGAGATAGGTATACGCCGCCGTGAACCGCCAGCCTGGAAGGAACTTCCAGTCGGCGGCAAGCTCGACACCGCGATGCTCGGATCGTGGCGCGTTGAACATGAAGCTGACGCCGGCCACCTGTGTCGCCTGGCTCACCAGTTCGTTACGGAAAAACTCGTAGAAGCCGGTCGCACTGAATTTGAGTGCGGTGTTTGGAGTCCAATCGAAGCCAAGATCGTAGCCGAGATTCTTTTGCGTCTGGAGCTGGGTGTTATTGCCGGGGGTGCCGTCCGAAACGATGAACAGGTTGGTGACCTGCGGCGTTCCGTAGCCCGTAGCGACGCGGCCGCGAAACTGCCACTCGGGGTTCAATTTGTAGACCAGCGCCAGTTCGGGAGCCGTATTCTGAAATTGCCGGTCAGTCGCGGTGAGCTTCGTCGTCGTTATGCCCGCGGCCCCCGTGTAGGTGTATGCCGTATTTAGTCCCTTCAGAATGGTGGTTTCCCATCCGATCCCGGCAACAGCGGTCAGTTGCGGCGTCAGCTTGAGTTCCTCGCGCGCACGCACGCCGTAATTCGAGGTGTCGCTGAACGTATTGCTCTGGAGCCTACCCAGCGTCGCGTCACCACCCGGCATCACGAATCTCGTGTCGCTCGATGCCGTCAGAGTGTTGTAAAAGCCACCGAAATAGGTGGTCGAATCCATCCCGAAGATTTCACCGCGCTTGGTTATGTCGCTCATGTAATTGTACGACGGAAAGTCGCCGATGGCGCTGGTGCCACCCGTGGGCTGACTGATGTTGCGGTCGTCGAAAACGAACTGATTTCGCCATGTCGTCGTATTGTCGAAATCGTGCTCCCATCGCCCGCCGACGATGGTCCGGCGGTCGTTGCGACCAAGCCCTGCTTGCAGCGCCGTTTCCCTGTCGGTCCCCGCGACTGTGTTGAAGCCGTTATTATTGAGCAGAACCGTCGCGCATCCCGGTGCGGCGGTAGCCCCGGTCGCACAGCCCTGCTGGAAAGGGTTTTGATAGAACTGGTTCAGCGAGGAGCGGATCGGAAGGCGGGTATCAAGATTGTTGTTGATGAACTTGACGGTAAAGCGATCATCAGGCGTGGCCTGCAGCGTGCCGAGAAAATTGACCGTTTGGGTATTGTACCAGCTATTGCCGATGAAGCCGTCGCCGCGGGCGTCACTCGCAAACAGCGAGCCCTCGAAATTGCCGACCTTCTTGCCGTAGGTAAAATAATTGTTGAGGTAGCCAAAACTCCCGCCATCGACGCCATATTCGGCGCCATCGATCGAGCCGCCCGGGCGGGTGCGGAAATTGAGCGCGCCGCCGGTGGCATAGTTGCCGTAGAGCGCCGACGACGGGCCGCGGATCACATCGATCGCACTGTAGGCCCGCGGATCGATCAGGTCACTGCGGGACAGCCCGTCCGGCTGCGTGACCGGGAAGCCGTCGTCGAAGATCACGAGATTGCGGATGCCGAAGCCGTTGCGGGCGTTGGAGCCGCGGATCGAGATGCCGATATCGCGGGGTCCGTTGCCCTGCTTCACCGATATGCCCGGGCTCTCGCGCAGCACGTCGGCCACGGTAACCGCCGGCCGGTTGTCGAACTGGCTGCGATAGATGGTCGTCTCGGTCTGGCCGGTTGGCGCCTGATTGAGACCGTCTCGCGCAGCGCTGGCCGTCACGGCCCGGTTTGGGGTCGATGCGCTGACGCCCGCACTCGGCGTAACGGGCCTCGCTGCGCGGCCGGCCGAAGCGGCTCGCGGCCGCGAAGGCCGGGGGACTGGCTTGGCACGGGCAGTCTGCGGCGCCTCAACGGTCACCGCCGGCAGCTCCGTGTTCGTGCTCTGGGCAAAGACTCCGCTCGACGACGCAAGCAGCGCGGCCTGAACCGCAACGGCGCTCACGCCACGGCGGGCATGACAACGTAACATGGGGCATTCCTGACGCCGGCTTTCTCTCCGGCCCTTCGACAGCTTCAATCGCCTGCGGACGGACCGCGGCAATCACGAGGGTCGTCAGGAAAATTGAGGTGGTGCGCGCGCCTGGGCACTTGTGCCCTTATGGATCGCGACGGCGGATACATCCGCCGCATGCCACATCACGCGCGCGGCGTGGCGGAAGGGAATGGCGAGCGCAACGTGCGGCGGCGAATCGAGCGATGCGCCTGCCTGCGCCAGGCAGCACAGCGCGCACGCGGCGCCATGTGCGGTCGGCGCGCCGGTCTGGTCGTCCAGACCGCCCTGCTCGCCGGCGCTGTGGCAGATGACGCCGGCAGACAACGGATCGGCCACGGCCTGGCCGGCCGCCAGACAGGCGGCAATCGGCGCCAGCACCTGCATCGCCAAAGCGAGCAGGACCAAGGGTAGGAATTTTTGCAGCCGTGCGCGCATCCGCCGAGCCATTCGTTCGCCTACGAACTAAACACCTCGCCGAGACCTGAGTCGAGGTCAGTTCCGCCGGCTTATTGGCCCGGCGCAAATTTCTCGAAAACTGTGGTCCCGCCGCTCCACGGGCTGGGACGTCCGGCATTTGAGGCAGTCCGGCAACCCTGCCCGTCCACAGATTTCTTATATTTGTCATATGCTTACGGGGCAAACAGCCCGATCATTTCGTCAGCTGCTCTAATTTTGAACAATCGTTGCCGAAAATGATGACAAGTGAGAAAAGTTGATCTAGCATCCCTCTTGCTCAGGCTGGCCGAGAGGTCGAAGTCTGGTGGTCCAAGTCTCGGGAGGAGCCCCTGGCGCGCAAAATGCAGCGTCGCCCCGTCAATCAAGAGCAAATCTTAGAATCGGGGATAATAGGGTCGACACAATTTTCGAGCGGGGCTAGGGCCCCGCTCTTTTTTTGCCCGCAAGGCTTCTTTTGCCCGCATGGCTTCGATGCCGATGAGCGCTCCCTCTAATCCAATCGAAAACAGCTTCGACCTCGCAGCCTCGCGTTGCGCGGATCTCACGCCACTCGTTTAACAACGGCTGTTCGAACAGCATCCCGAAACGCAGACCATGTTCCGCTCGCAGGGCAGCGAGCTGGTGATGGGATCGATGCTTGCGCTGACGATCGAGGCAATCCTCGACTTCGCCGGTGAGCGTCGGGGCCATTTCAGGCTGATTGCCTGCGAGGTCGCCTCGCACGATGGCTACGGCACTCCGCGCGAGCTGTTCATTGCGTTCTTCGCAGTCATCAGGAATGCGCTGCGCGACCTCCTCGGCGACGAATGGTCGCCGGAAATCGCACAGGCCTGGGACCAGCTGCTCGTCGAGATCGACGCCTTCGCCACCATTCCGGCCTGACGCTTTGCGCTGCACCAACACGAGCTGCGGCGATCTCGCGATCGATTGCAGATTGAGTGGCAGGAACTCTTGTGAGAGACTTTCGGACATCGGTCGCGCAATCAATGACGCGCCGACGAAAATTTTATGGGAGCGAGCGATGTCCGGGACGAAAGATTTCTCGACGACGAGGCGCGATCTTCTTCAGGCGGCGGCGACCGCCGGCGCCGGGGCTGCCCTCTTCGGCAGCATGGGCATAAACCCCGCCCTTGCAGCCGAGGTCGGACGATCCGAGAAGCCGCTGAAGGCGGCCTTCTCCAATGCGGGCCTCCAGGCCACCTGGTGCGCCCAGGGCAAGCAGGCGGCGGAATTCTGGGGCAAGCTGTTCAATGTCGAGGTGACCTGGTTCGATGGCCAGCTCGATGCGGTCAAGCAGCGTGCTGCGATCGACAACATGGCCTCGCAAAAGTGGGACTTCGTCGCGATCCAGGCCTTCGGTATCGGCACCCTCACCCAGCCCGTGCAGAAGATGATCGATGCCGGCACGCCGGTGATCGACATGGACACGCTGATTGCCCCGCTCGACCAGATCAACGTCCACTCTTTCCTTGCCCCCGACAACGAGTTCATGGGCGCCTCGGTGACGCAGGCGCTGTGCAACGCCATGGGCGGCAAAGGCAAGATCATCATGACGCAGGGCGCGCTCGGCCATACCGGCGCGCAAGGCCGGGCGAAGGGCTTCAACACCGTCGTCAAGCAGTTCCCGAACATCGAGGTGCTCGACACCCAGCCTGCCGACTGGGACGTGTCGAAAACCGCGCGCCTCTGGGAAACCTACCTGACCAAATATCCGCAGATCGACGCGGCGTTCTTCCACAATGACGACATGGCGCTCGCCGCCGCCAACATCATGAAGGCGCGCAATCGCACCAACATCCTGATCGGCGGCGTCGATGCGATGCCACCGGCGATCCAGGCGGTGAGCGAGGGCCGCATGTTCGCGACCGTGCGCAATCCGTCCTGCCGCATCCATGGCGGCGCCATCATCGCGGGCGTTTCCGCCGTGGTCGGCGGCGAGAAGAGCGGACAGGGCATTCCCAAGAACGTCGTCACCGACGGCCCGGTCGTGACCAAGGCCAACGCCGCCGGGATGCAGTGGATGCAGGATCACTTCCTGATCTGAGCCTCCATGCCTGAGGTTCGTTCGCCCATCCTGGAACTGCAAGGCATCACGAAGAGCTTCGGCGGCGTCGAGGCGCTTCGTGGTGTCGACTTCGCGCTCTCACCCGGCGAGATCCACGGTCTCGTCGGCGAGAACGGCGCCGGCAAAAGCACGCTGATGAAGATCATCGCCGGCGTGCACAGCGAATTCACTGGCCGCTTCCTGATCGACGGGAAGGAGACGCATTTCCGCTCCGCCCGCGATGCACACGCGGCCGGCATCGCCATGGTGCATCAGGAGCTGAGCGTCGCACCCGATCTCACGGTCGCCGAGAACGTATTCCTGGGCAACCAGCCGACCAACCGGTTCGGCCTCGTGCAATGGCGGCGCATGGCGCGCGAGGCCGGCGAGCAGCTCGCCCGCTTCGGCATCGACGTCGATCCGATGTCCAGGCTCGGCGACCTCCCGATCGGGCTGCAGCAGTTGATCGAGATCGCCCGCGTGCTGTTCTCCGGCGCCCGCATCGTCATCCTGGACGAGCCGACCTCCGCCCTCTCCCCGCCCGAGGTCGAACGGCTGTTCGCGACGCTCCGGCGGCTGCGCGAGGAAGGCACCGCTATCGTCTTCATCTCGCATTTCATCGAGGACATCCTGCTTGTGTCCGACACGGTGACCGTGTTCCGCAACGGGCGGAAGGTCGCCGAGACCGCGGCGGCTGCCACCAGCAAGGGCGCGCTGATCGAGGCAATGATCGGCCGCGGCGGCGAAGCGCTCGAGCACAGCTACACCGATGACCTCATGCTGCCACGGCCGAGCGACAGCTCCGTGGTCCTGAAGGTCGATCAATTGTCGCTGGCCCGCAGCCTGAAGGACATCTCCTTCGAGGCGCGCGCCGGCGAGGTGCTCGGCATCTACGGATTCATGGGCTGCGGCCAGCAGGAGCTGTCGCGCATCCTGTTCGGCAAGCTGAAGCCGGACGGCGGCACGCTCGCCGTCGAGGGCAAGCCAAAAACCTTCGCCAGCACGGCGGCGGCGCGGCGCGCCGGCGTGGCGCTGGTGCCCGAGAGCCGGCGCGCCATGCTGTTTCATCAGGAGCCGGTCTACAAGAACATCTCGATCAGCATCCTCGATCGCATCTCGTCGCTGCTGCTCAAGCCGGCGCAGGAGCGCGACATCGCCAAGCGCCAGGTCGAGCAGCTGCAGATCAGGCCGCCGGTGGTCGGCCTCGATCTCGGCATGCTCTCCGGCGGCAATCAGCAGAAGGTCGCGCTGGCAAAATGGCTGACCTATCCGCCGAAGCTGCTGGTGCTGTGCGAACCGACCCGGGGCATGGATGTCGGCGCCAAGAACGACGTCATCAACATCGTCCGCGATCTCCGCGCCAAGGGGCTCGCGGTCATCGTGCTGTCGACCGAGCCGGAAACGGTGCTGTCGCTGGCCGACCGCATCCTCGTGCTCAAGCGCGGCGCATTGGTGCGGGAATTCAAGAACGAGCCGGTCAGCAAGGACCGCCTGCTGGAAGCGGCGTGACGGAGAAGCACCATGGCGAGCAGTGAGACGGCTTTGGCGGCGGGTCGGCGGCCGCGAGGCGTTGCGCCCTTCCTGCGCTCGCAGATGCGCAACATCGCGCCGTTCCTCACCCTGATCTTCCTGTCCGCCTTCTTCGCCTTTGCCAGCCCCTCCTTCGCGACGCTGGACAATCTCGGCAACATCCTGACGCAGGTGTCGGTCACCGGCATCATCGCCGTCGGCCTCACCTTCGTGATCCTCTGCGCCGAGATCGACCTCTCGATCGCCAGCATTGCCAACGTCACCGGCATCGCGGTCGCCTACTTCACGCTGCAGGAATCCTACGTCAACATCGCCAACATCCCCCTGCCCGGCGCGGTCGCGATCATCCTGTCGATCCTGCTCTGCGCCCTGCTCGGCCTCGTCAACGCGCTCGGCCTGACCGTGATCGGCATCCCCTCCTTCATCATGACGCTGGCGATGATGCAGATCGCGGCCGGCGTCTCGGCACTGCTGGTGCGCGGCCAGATCGCCTACAAGGTGCCCGGCCTGATCACCACGCTCGGCTCGGGCTCGATCGGCGGCATCCCCTGGATCGTCATCGTCGCGGCCATCATGCTGCTTGGCGGCCATCTGGTGCTGACCTACACGCGCTTCGGCCGCTACGTCTACATGGTCGGCGGCAACCGCGAGGCGGCCGAATATTCCGGCCTCAACGTCAAGCTCATCCTCGGCGCCGTGATGGTGATCTCGGCGGTCTGCTCCGGCATCGGCGGCATGCTCGGCGTCGCCCATTTCGGCAGCGCCCAGCAGAACGAGTTCGACACCTATCTGCTCGACTCCATCGCCGCCGTCGTCGTCGGCGGCACCAGCCTGTTCGGCGGCCGCGGCGGCATCGGCAACACCATCGTCGGGCTCTTCGTTCTCGGCGTCCTGAATAACGGCCTCGACCACGTCAACATCGACAGCTTCCTGAAGATCCTGATCCGCGGCCTGATCCTGCTGGCGGCGCTGGTCATCAACGTCTACGCGCAGCGGCTGCGGGAGAAAGCGGCCGAGTAGACGGCCCTCAAAGCAAAAAACGCGAAAACAACCCCATGCACAGTAGAAACTGTAAGGAAGTTCAGCTGCTTACCGAACGCGCAATTGCATGAGCGCGACTGCGCCGACATTTGACACGTCGGGCAACACAGGAGCAGGATGTCATCATGGCGCGAATGTCGATGGGCTCAGGACCGCGCCCCGACCTCCGTCATTGCGAGCGCAGCGAAGCAATCCAGACTGCCGCCGCGGAGAGATTCTGGATTGCTTCGCTGCGCTCGCAATGACGATGTGGCAACGGCGGACAATACAACACCACCTCGATCGCAGAGCATGAGAAGGCGGGTTAGCCCTCAGCCTTCTCATCCGGCGGTAGCCGCGAGAAGCGGAAATTGCAGTGGCTCGCGCCGCCTGCCAATGTTTGTGTGCGCTCCAGGCGGATTCCGCGCGCTGCGTAGGCGACGAAATCGAGGCCGCAGATGTTCGGCAGGATGTCCTTGTCCCCGTGGCGCGCTGCGAGCTTGCAGAAGCCGCAGGCCTTGTAGTTGATGCCGAATTCGAAGCGGTCTTGCGGACCCGGCTCTACGAAATCGTAGACGAAGTCTTCCGGAAACTCTTCCTGATGAGCTTTTGTAACGCTCGTTGCCGCCTGCTCGCGCAGCAAGGCCTGGTTCTCCGGCGACATGAATTGCCGCCCTGAGGCGAGACGCTCCGCTTCTGATACGGTCTGCAATTGCGCCTTGTAGGTGTCTCGCTCGATCTCGCCAATCACAGGCACCGGCACGCCGTGTCGTCGCAGCACCCGGCTGATGGCCATAAAGCCCATGAGACGCATGAAGAAATCGCTCATGCGGCTTGCCGCGCCGCCGACATAGGGCATTTGGGTGAGGACAATCTCGAATTCGTCCATCACCTCCCGCCTGATCCCGTCG
Source organism: Bradyrhizobium sp. Mp27 (assembly GCF_029953005.1). Taxonomy (NCBI): domain Bacteria; kingdom Pseudomonadati; phylum Pseudomonadota; class Alphaproteobacteria; order Hyphomicrobiales; family Nitrobacteraceae; genus Bradyrhizobium; species Bradyrhizobium sp. Mp27. The sequence continues at coordinate 21,629 of NZ_JASAUS010000107.1, forward strand.
ATGTCGGTGAGATGCGTGCGCTCGCGCAGCATCGCTTCGGCAAGGTCAAGCCGCTCGCGCGTGGCGGTCTCCATTGCGTTCCGATGCGTCTGGTAGAAGGGATGGATGTTCTCAGCCATTGGACACCTGACGGCTCATTGCAAGGTCGGCGAAGCCGGGTTCATTCCGCGGCGATCGCCTCGATCTCCAGCAGCCATTTGCTGTCGACGGTCTCGACGACCACGACCGTCAGCGCGGGCTGGTGGTCCCCGAGCACCTTGCGGCGAATGGTGCGGTTGGTCACGACTTGAGTCCGGTCAGTCAGGAACGTGGTGACCTTGACCAGATGCTCGACGCCAAGGCCCGCGGCGGCGAGCACCTCGATCACGTTGCGCCAGGCCTGCGCGCATTGCGCCTCGAAACCTTCGGGCACGGCGCCGTCGGTTTTCTCGGGCACCTGACCACTGATGAACAACAGGCGACGATGCTGCGTCAATTCAAGTCCCATGCTGTAACCGCCGGCGGGAGGATGGACCGTTGCGGGATTGTGGTTGACGATGTGAGCCATGTCAGTTTGCCTCCTGTTCGACGAACTCGAGCGCCAGACCATGCGCGGTGGCGGGTGGCACCAACAGCACGGCACCGGTCATCGCAAAGCCGACGCCGTTGTGTTCCAGCGTTCGCCTTGTCGCATCCAGATCAGCGACCGCCAGACGCGCCGCGCAAAAGCGCGGCGAAGCGCTGTTCGCGAGGCCCGGTAACCGGCGCGCCAGTTCGGACGGGTCAAGCAAGGTGATATGATTGCCGCGCTCACCGATCGTCAGCCGCCCGGGCGCAAGCTCGGTCGTGCCTTCCGTGAGGCGCTCGAGGAAATCGCGATGCGCGGCCGGCTCCGCCGCCGACATCACCACCTCGACCACGCGGAGGGCGCCGTTGGGATGACGCTGATACTGCGCCTTCCAGAACAGTTCCGGCGGGTGACGCTGCTGGCAGGTGAAGAACGCGAGCCCGGGCATGGCGGGATCGGTGGCAAAGGCCAGCGAAAACGCGACGCGCGCCGTGCCGCCGCCCGGGACCACCGCGTCGCGGCCGAAATCGAACGGCGCATAATCGCCGATGCGGTCGGCTCTGAAACGCGCGGCATCGGCATGGGCGTCGGTGCTGTGCAAGACCAGCATCGACATTCCCTCGGCGGTCGCAAGAAAATCGCGGTTGTGGGCCGCAAAGCTGAAATGGCCCGGCGTGGCTGGCGGCACCAACGCATCGTCGGTGACGGCCAGCAACTCCAGAAAATTGTCGGCGAACTGCGCAAGGCGATTGCTGGTTCCGAACGGGTGCACACCGGTCGGCGTGAGGTTGAAGCCAAGCCGCTGCCAATCCAGCGCGGCCTGTTCCAGATCGCGGACGCAAATGACGAGATGATCGATTCGGCGCGGCATGGGGGTTCTCCGGATTGCGGGCTGACCGTATCCGGCGACATCACTGCTTCGCAAAGCATTGTTGCTGCGGTTCAGCGCAAGAAAATCTATTGCAAGGCCAGGGACCATCGGTGTCAAACTGCAGTGCGATGACCTACGCCCTTCCCCCGCTCAACGCGCTCCGCGCTTTTGAGGCCGCCGCCCGGCATCTCAGCTTCAAGCTGGCCGCGCACGAGCTGCACGTGACACCTGCCGCCGTGGGACAGCAGGTGAAGGCGCTGGAAGCACGCCTCGGCGTGCAGCTGTTCGAGCGGCTGCATAAGCAGCTCATTCTCACCGCGGCCGGTCAGGCCTATCTGCCCGGGGTCTCCGAAGGCTTTCGCCACATTGCGGAGGCGACCTCGCAATTGAAGCCGGCGGGCGCGGTGCTGCTGCAGTTGGGGGTCCATGGCAGCTTCGACATGCGCCGGCTCGAATTGGCGGAGTTTCGCAGCGCGCATGCGGAGATCGGTTTGCGGGTGCTCCAGCCGGCCGGCCTGCACGAATTGGTCGAGGGCAAGGTCGACCTGCTGATCGCCCGCGGTCTAGGCCACCATCCGGGCTATCGCTGCGACCGGGTCAATGAGGGATCAGGCCCCGGTGATTGGCTGATCGCGCCTGAAGGCACCGCGGATTGCCCCGAGATCGTCAGTTTTCGCGCGTGGCTGCGCGCCCTGCCAGCCGAGAACCCGCTCGCAAACCGCCGCCCTCGTCTGGTCGGCATCAGCGGAAGTTGAGGCGACCGTGAGGCATGGCTTGAGCCCTCGCCGCCAGGACGTTTGAGACGTCGGGCAAAACACCGGCACAAGTCCATCAAGGCGCTGGTCCCGTAGAGACCACCGGGCTCACGGCAGCGGTTCGACCTTCGCCGCCATATCGGGAACGCGTGTGATCTTGTACGTGGCGTTGCTGCATTTAAGAACCCAAACGTCGCGATCAGGTCGAGACGACTTCGTGTTCTTCTTTGCGCCGAGTGGCTTTTCGCAGGTGAAGCCTTGCGTGCGAATCTGGGCCGCAAGCATTCCCTGAACCGTTTCGGCCGGAATTTGCTGCGCCCGCACTTGCGGAGCAAATAGAATAAAAACGAAGGCAAGTAGTAATGATCCAGATGCTCTGTGCATGATTTCAACCCTTGAAGCAGCCGCCCCGCAAGTTCGAACGTCGCACTATAGCAGAAACGCCGGTGTTGTCCGCGCCGGGTCGACCGCGCCGTAGCGCGCTAGCTGCACTCATTGTCAGGACAACGAGCGCGGATTGCGCAATCCAATCTACGTGGCGGTCGCCGCCGTCATTTTCGGCCAGGCGCTCCTGTTCGGCGATTGGGGGCTGTTCGCCTACGGCGCAGTCGTCTGGCTCGCCTTCCACCTTTTTGTCGTGGGCTACGAAGAGCCGACGCTAAAAAGGTCATTCGGCGCGGAATACGAAGCATTCTGCATCAATGTGCCGTGTTGGATCCCGCGCCGAACTGCGTGGCGAGGCGGTCGGTAGCTGCCGTAGCGCATAACCGCGGCGCTGATTTTTGATGAGCTTCTCGAAGGCTCCTCAACAAAGCTTGTCTGCAATTGGGCCCATCAGCGAAGTGGCGGCACGCCTCATTGAGGTCCGATCAATAGGGCATAGCGAACTGAATTTGCTCAGGTTGAGTTTTTCGCAGTTTGACCCAGAGCGGTCATCAGCCGCCGTATTCGGGCGAAGTTGATATAGATCAACCTTGATGATGTGCATAGTCGATACCGCAAAATGTTGCTTGCAGTCTCTTCGGTAGGAATGAGCCGCAAAGGATAGTCAGTCGTTCAATCATTGACACATAAGGAGACGCGCAAATGAGGAAGCTTGCTTCGGTAGGACTGATCGCCGCGGCCATGTTCGCTAGTCCGGCCATGGCCGCGTGGTACGACCAAAACGGCGCAGCCGTCCATCCGTCCCGCGTCGTTCACTGCATCCGGGCGCCAGACGTTGGCAGTTTTGCCGGAGCGCCGTTCAACAGGCCTCCCTGCGAACCGGCAAGCTGGCGTAGGTCGGCGTGGCGCGACAAAAGCGGTGCAGTCGTCCCTACCTCCAACGTCGTTCACTGTGTCCGGGCTCCAGACGTTGGCAGTTATGCCGGAGGTCCGTTCAATAGGCCTCCCTGCGAACCGGCAACCTGGCGCTGAGGCTCCAGGTAACACAAAAAAGCTACGGCGTCCGCGACGCGGTTCCGAGATGCGAACGGACGATATATCGAACGTCGGTTGTTGGCCCTTAACGGACCTATGGGCGCTGTAGTGGATTTGTCTGCTGCTGACCCAGCTGAGACATCGGCGCGGGGCCTCTGTCCCGCGCTTTGTGTTCAGGACCACGGCGGCTCTTCGCTCTTCCCGACCGCCTCGTGGTGGGTCGTGACACCCGCCGAACGCAAGCCGGTCAGCAATACGGTTCTCACGGAGGCCGGATCGAATCCAATATCCTTGGCGTTTGGTGGATGTGCTTCGCTGCCCTTCAACCGGAGCGCCAAGTGCAATTGCTCGCAAAGGTGCCGAACGACGAGATTGACCTGATCGTCAGTCATGATCTGCCTTTCCTGCTACATTTTGCTACCCAACCATGTAGCACACATGAAAACGGGCCGGTACGCGATTGGACCGCGCCAAGGATCAACCCCACGCGATGGCTCATGGGTGGGCCCCAAAATCGTCCGCCTGTCAGGGCAGACCGGACGTGACTAGCGGGCCGCTGGAGCGACGCTTTTGACCGCGACGGACGCGCCTTCCATCCCTAGGGATGCCCGCCCTCGGTCGAAGCCAATTGCGTCTGCCCCGCAATCTCGTCAGCCCGCCAGCACCTCACCTCATGTCCATCGGCGCGCGTTTCCAGCACCGGACCGGGCTCGTGGCGACACACGTCCTCCGCGTACCGGCAACGCGGGCTGAAGGCGCATCCGTTCGGCGGATTGAGCGGATTGGGCAGATCGCCCCCTGTCGTCGCCAACGGTGCATGGTGCAGCGGATCGGGGATGGCCGCGATCAGGGCTTGCGTGTAGGGGTGCGCCGGGCGCTCAAAAATTTCGCGCCAGTGGCCGTTCTCGACGATGCGGCCGAGATACATCACGGCGACCCGGTCGCTCATGTGCTCGACGACGCCGAGGTCGTGGCTGATCATGATGTAGGAAAGACCGAGCGTGTCCTTCAATTCCAGCAGCAAATTGATGATCTGGGCGCGGATCGAGACGTCGAGCGCCGACACGGGCTCGTCGCAGATGACGATCCTGGGATTGAGGATCAGGGCGCGCGCAATGCCGATGCGCTGGCGCTGGCCGCCGGAGAATTCATGCGGATAGCGGTCGGCTTGTTCCGGCCGCAGGCCGACATGCCGCAGCATCGTCGCAACACGGTCCTCGATCTCGCTTTTTGCGGTCACGCCATGCACACGCAGGGGATCTTCCAGCGTGCGGCGCACGGTCTGGCGTGGGTTGAGCGAGGCGTAGGGATCCTGAAAGACGATCTGCACGGTCCGGGCAAGCGACTTTCGGTCACCGGATTGCCTGTTCGTCACCACCTGCCCGTCCAGCACGATGCGGCCGCGCGTCGGCGTCAGGAGCCCCAGGATAGACAATGCGACCGTCGACTTGCCCGAGCCGGACTCGCCGACAAGGCCGAGGCATTCGCCTCGTCTCAGCCTGAGATCGACGCCGTCGACGGCACGGAGCACCCGCCGGCCGCGGCCGAGCCAGCCGCCCCCCAACGGAAAATGAACCGCGAGATCCTCGACGCTGAGAATGAGGTCGTCGTCCGGCCTCGCCTCCCCCTGCATGGCTTGCGGCTCATGCATGGTGGTAACACCGGACGAAACCGCCAGCCTCCAGCAAATCCGTCTGCGGCGCAACCGTGCGGCAGATCTCGGTGGCCTGCGTACAGCGCGGATTGAACCGGCAGCCATCCGGGAAATTCGTGATGGCTGGAACCACGCCCGCGATCTCCTTGAGCCTGGTGCGGCCAAGCGCGGCCCGACTGCCCAGCCGCGGCAGCGAGGCGACCAGGCCCTGCGTATAGGGATGCGAAGGCGCCCGGAAGATATCGGCCGAACCGCGCTCCTCGACGATGCGGCCGGCATACATGACGGCGACACGGCGGCAGACATTGGCGACGAGGCCGAGATCGTGGCTGATCATCAGGATCGCCGTCCCCCTCTCGGCGCACAGATTGCGCATCAGCTCGATGATTTCGGCCTGTACGGTCACGTCGAGCGCGGTGGTTGGCTCGTCGGCGATCAGGAGGTCCGGACCGCATGCGAGCGCGATGGCGATCATGACGCGCTGGCGCATGCCGCCGGACAGCTGGTGCGGGTAATCGTTGACGCGCCGCTCCGGTGCGGGGACGCGAACGCTCGCCAGCGCCTCGACCGCGAGCTGGTTGGCGTCCCGCCAGCTCTTGCCCTTGTGCAGCACGAACATCTCGGCGATCTGCCGTCCCACCGGCGAGACCGGGTTCAGCGCCGTCATCGGCTCCTGGAAGATCATGGCGATGCGATTGCCGCGCAGATCCCGCTGTTTGGCCGCCGAAAGGTGCTGGATCTCCCGTCCCTCAAACCGGATGACGCCGCCGCCGATCGACAACGGCTGCCGCAACAGGCCGATCAAGGCGAGCGCCGTGATGCTCTTGCCGCAGCCGGATTCGCCGACCAGCCCGAATGTCTCGCCTCGATCGATGCGGAACGAAATGCCCTCGGCCGCCGCGACGCGCCTCACTCCGTCGTCGAGATCGATGCGCAAATCCTCGACTTCGATCAGCGGCACGCCCGTCATGTCCGCCGGCTCCGCGACTGGGGATCGAGAATGTCGCGCAGGCCGTCGCCGAGCAGGTTCAGGCCGAGCACCGTCAGGAAGATGGCAAGGCCCGGAAACACGGAGAGCCACGGCGCCGTCGTGATCTGCTCGCGAGCATCCGACAACATGCTGCCCCAGCTCGGAAAGGGTGGGCGGACGCCGAGGCCGAGGAACGACAAGGCGGCTTCGGACAGGACCGCGCTGCCCATGCCGAGCGTGCCGATGACGACGATCGGCCCTAGCATGTTCGGCAAGAGCTGCGTGACCATGATCCGCAGATCGCCGTAGCCGAGCACGGTCGCCGCCTGCACATAGCCCTGGCTCCTCAGCGACAGCGCCGAGGCCCGTGCGATCCGGCAGGTAAAGGACCAGTTGGTCAGGCCGAGCGCGATCAGCAGGCTCGTGAGGCCGGGGCCAAGCACCGCCATGATGGCGAGCGCGAAGATCAGCGAGGGGATCGCGAGCATCAGATTGGTCAGGCCGTTGACGAAATCGTCCCACCAGCCGCCCCAATAGCCCGCGCTCAAGCCGAGCGCGACGCCGATGACGCTGTTGATGAGCTGCGAGACGATGCCGACGGTCAGCGAGACGCGGGCGCCGTAGACGACGCGGGAATAGATGTCGCGGCCCTGGTCGTCGGTGCCGAACCACCAGGTCCAGCTCGGAGGCTCCTCCGCGTTCATGAGGTTGGCGTCCATGACGGGATCGGTGTGCGCCAGCCAGGGCGCGAGCAGGCCGACCAGGATCGCGAGCGCGAACAGCGCGCCGCCGATGATGAGATTGGCGCGGAGCTTCATGCGTATCTGATCCTGGGATCGATCACGCCGTAGAGCACGTCGATCAGCAGATTGATCGCGAGAAAGGCCAGCACCACCACGAGAATGGAGCCCTGGACGGCCGGAATGTCGCGCTGGAGCACACTGTCGACGAGCAGCGAACCGATGCCCGGCCAGGAGAACAGTTTCTCGACCACGACCGCCTGCCCCATCAACCCGCCGAACTGAAGGCCGACGGTGGTGAGAATGATGACGAGCGCATTGCGCATCACATGCCACTTCACCACACGCGTCTCGCTCATGCCCTTCGAGCGCGCGGTGCGGACGAAATCAGCGGTCATGATCTCGAGGACCGCGGCGCGCGTCGTGCGGGCAAACAGCGCCATCGGCGAGACGCCGAGCGTCACAGCCGGCAGCAGCAGATATTTCAGCCCTCCATCGCCATAGCCGAAGCTCGGCAGCCAGCCGAGCTTCAACGCAAACAGATACATCAGCACCAGCCCGAGCCAGAATTTGGCAATGGAAAGGCCCGACACCGCCAGAACCATGGCGAGCGTATCGACGATGCCCCCGGGTTTCAGCGCTGCAATGAAACCAAGGGGAACACCGATCAGGATCGCAAACGTCATGGCCGCGAAGATGAGCTGCAGCGTCGGCCATGCCCGTTTGGCGATCATGGCCGTGACAGGCTCGCGGGTCCGGAACGAGGTGCCGAAATCACCGGTCGCGAGCTTGGCGATGTAGGCGCCGAAACGCCAATAGAGGGGATCGTCGAGGCCGAGCTGCTTCTTCATGCGCAGCTCGATCTGGGGATCGCTGTCGTCGCTCATGGACGAGACGATGCTGCCGGGAACGACGCTGAACAGCACGAACACCAGCAGCACGACGGCGAGCACGGTCGGAATGGTTTGCAGGAGACGGCGGAGCAGGAACGAGAGCATCCAGGCTTTTCCTCTCTCCCTCCATCGCTCATCGCGATGGAGAGAGCGCGAGAGCGCGTGTCACTTCGCGGGCGAGGTCTCGTCGACCCAGAGGTCTTCGACGTTCTGATGGGTCAGCTCCGTCGCATTGAGCTGAACGCCCTTGAGCCACGGCTGCACCGCCATGACCGCCTTGTTGTAGTTGAAGAACCAGACCGGCGCTTCCTCATAGAGCAGCGCATTGGCCTTTTGCAGCAGCTCGGTGCGCTTTGCGGGATCGTCGGCCTGCCCTGCCGCATCGATCAGCTTGTCGAAGTCGGCATTCCTGTAGTTCATGTAGTTGCAGGCCGGCTGCGGCGTCGAGGAGTGGAAGCATTTGAGCGCGGCTTGGGGATCCGGGCCAGTCGCCTGGGAATAGATGAAGGCCTGGTAGTCGCCGCTGCGCACCACCTCGGCCAGCACCGCGGTCTCGACCTGCTTGACCTTCGCCTTGATGCCGACCTTGTCCAGCATCGGGATGACGGCCGAGACGATCGGCAGGCCCCAGCTCTCGTTCTGGCTGGTGGTCCATTCGAATTCGAAGCCGGAGGGATAGCCGGCCTCCGCGAGCAGCTGCTTGGCCTTGGCGGGATCGTAAGCGTAAGGCTTCATCGCCTTGTCGTAGGCGGGCGAGGTCAGCGGCAGCCAGCTGGTGGCGCGATAGGCTTTGCCCTTGACCAGCTTGCTGATGATCAGGTCGGTATCGATCGCGTAATTGATCGCCTGCCGGACGCGCTTGTCGGTGAACGGCTTGAACGAGGGATTCATGCCCATATAGCGCGTGAAGACCTCGGCGACCTCGACGATGGTGCCCTTGAGGTCGGCGTCGGACTGATAGGCGACGTATTGCGCGGGTCCCAGCACCGAGGTGTCGATCTCCTTGTTGCGGAAGGCGACATCGCGCGCCGCGGCCTCGGCCATGATCGACACGATGACCTTGTCGGCGTAGGGCTTGCCGGGCTTGTAGAAGCGGTTCCACCGCTCCAGGACGATGCGCGATCCCGGCACGTGCTCGACGAATTTGAAGGGACCGAGACCGATCGGCTTCTGGATGAAGCTCTCCTTGGCGGCCTCGTCGGCGGGATAGATCGAGGTCAGCGCCGTGAAGAAGTAGAATCCCGGATCGACTTTCTCGGTCAGCTTCATCTCGAGGGTGAAGTCGTCGATCTTCTTCAGGCCGGAGATCTCCTTGGCCTGGCCCTTCTCCACCGCGGCCGCGCCCTCGATGACGCGGACAAAGCGCGCGCCGGGATAGGCCTTGGTGCCGTCCATGATGCGGTTGTAGGACCAGATCACGTCGTCCGCCGTCATCTTGCGGCCGTTGTGGAAATAGGCGTCGTCGCGCAGCTTGAAGGTGTGAACGAGACCGCCGCCCGAGACCACGTCCTCCTTGGCGAGCTCCAGAACCGGCTTGCCCTCCGCGGAATTCCAGATGTAGAGCGACCGGTGCAGCGCCTTGGCGTAGATCTCGTCCTGGGCGCGCTGTGTGGTGTGAATGTCGAGGCTCGTGAAACTCGAACCGTAGGGCGCCGTCATGCGGATGGTTCCGCCCTTGCGCGGCGCCTGGGCCTCCGCCGAGGTGGCGAGCGCCAGCCCCAAACCAGCAACGATCGCGATCATCCTGAACATCATGTGTCCCCCAACAACGCAGGTATTCCGATCAGGGATTTGATCATTCGTAGCCCGTCGAACGCAAGCTTCGTTTTGATGGCGACGGGTTCCGAATGCGGCGCTCGCGAGACCCTCGGAGGCCAGGTTGCGTCGCAAGCGGTGCAAGCCGCCGATTGCGGTGCATCATGAACGACCAGAACCAGTGAACATTTTTCGTGATCAACGCGACCAAGCTCAGGATCGTTATCTGAGCTCCAGGGATCGCGGAAAAAATGAATCGCCGAGCGCTAGGTATCTTGCTCGCGGGCGGACTGCTCGCCGCCACGGCCGTGCTGGTAAGCCCGGTCGCGGCCAGCCTCGGCCGGTACAGCGAGGCGGACAGCATCCGGTTCAGCTGGAGTCGCACGACCGGCGTGAACGACTATCTCCCCGTGGGTCGGTCAAAATCCCCCGGGTATGGTCACTTGAAACTCCCCCACCTGATGATCGCCGTCAGCGCCGCTGAACAGCAGTAGCCGGTCAGGCAGGACGTTTA
>NZ_JASAUS010000108.1:0-31735 GCF_029953005.1 Bradyrhizobium sp. Mp27
CTGAAGCTCTTGCCCGGGAAACAAACTCAAACTAACAGTCCCTTGTCCTGCCTCGCGGGTGGAGGAATTTGACTGACCACACCCGGAGGAATTTGAAGTGACCCGCGGGGGTCAGGATCGAAATTGAGCTCGTAGAGCCGCTCGCTCAATTCGCTCAGTAGCGCGGCGTCGCGCAGCGGCACGCGATCGGGATCGGCGCGCAGCCGATCCGCCGGCAGCGGATCGGGCTGCATTGCCGCGACCTGCGGCGGCGGGCTCTGCGTCGGCGGCACGAAATAGAAGGTGCCGTCGATCGGCGAGGACGACACCCAGGGCTGCTGCGCGCCTGATGTGGCGCGCTTCACGGCGAGGCCGACCTGGTTGAAGTTCTGGAACACGTCGAGGCCCGCGGTCCGGACCGTCGCCGCCAGCGCCTTGGTATAGGGGCTGTGGCCGTCGCTGCCGTCCTGCGCGACGTTGCCGGGCTGCGTCGCGTAGGAGATCAGCGTGCCCTCCGGCGCGCGCATCTGCGCAAGGCCGCCGTCGGAGGATCGCAGGCCGCGCGAGCCAAACGGGTTGTTGCGGCAGGCGTCGAGGATCACGAGGTTGAGGCGCGTGCCCGATCCCTGCATCTGCCTCAGCACGAGGTTGACGTCGGTCATCTGGAAATCGACATCGGCCTCGCGCGTCGGATTGGCGCCGACAGGCACGAGATAGTTGGAGCCGGCGACCTGCACGCCGTGACCGGCATAATAGAACAGCGCGACGTCGGCACCCTGGACCTGCCGGCCAAAGCTCTGCACGGCGATGTCCATTGCGCTCTTGTCGAGGTCGAGCTGGGCGCGCCCGCCGACCAGCGTGAAGCCGAGCGCGCCAAGCGTCTCCGCCATCAGGCTCGCGTCCTTGGACGGGTTGTCGAGTGGTGTGATGTTCTTGTAGGCGGAGTTGCCGACGACTAGCGCAATGCGCTTCTCGGCCGAGGCCGGCGCCGCTCCGGCGACAAGCAGGGCTGCGGCCAGCGCCGCCAGCCCCACGACGCGATTGAAAATCCTCGCGCACATGAAAACCCCCAAAGCGAAAACTCTTCAAGGCAATGACGCCAATCTACCAGCCCGGCGCCCCGGCGAAAAGCGGTGCGACATTCTGTGCGGGGCAATCGCATGGGAGCGTTACAGGCCGTCATGCCCCAGGGCTTCTTCCGGGCATCCACGTCCCCTGGGCCGCGTGGGATGGATCGGTGTTTTGATACGCGCAGGTGCGAGGGTGGCGAAAGCCTACTTCCACACCCGCGCCAGCGTCAGCGTCAGACACCCCAGCGCAGTGCCGATGAGTCCCACCATCGCGTAGGACTGCGCGAACACGCCGGTCTGGATGAAGACCTGGCAGGCGATGGCGATGCAGATCGCGGCCAGCAGCAGGCAGGCGCAGCCGACGATGGTCGACAGATAGCGCATCGCGGTTGCGACGGGCCCTGCGGGTGATGCGGGATCGTTCATGCGGGGATACAACGGCGCGGCCGGCGGCGGGTCGATCCGCCGCGGCGTGCGCGCAAGACCATCAGTCGCGGGCGCAGCAATCGACAAGTGCGCGCCAGATGCGCTGGACTTCGATGGTCCGCTGCAGCTCAAGGACGTGGTTCTCGCTTGCATGAGAGGGTTTTTCCTCCAGTCGTGATTCACGTGGTGCGATCCAGCGCTCGGATATCGGATCGTACCATTTGCCGAGATTGACCAAGTTCGTGTCTCCTCTCTTCGATCCCCCTGGTCCTGACTATCCCATGCGCCTGTTCGTGGTGTTCTGGGTGATGTTGCCGTGCTCGGCCTGCTCGCGAATGTTCTGCCTCTCGTCGTCGCGATGGCCCCTGGTGGTGTCGAGCGGAATTGACGGCGCGCTGCCGGGACCCTTGTGACTCTGGTTCTCCTTGGGCACAGGCTTGACCGTTTTCGTCAGCGGCTTTGTCATGGGCTTTGACTCCGTCGTTGCCTCACGGGATGGCAACGCGCGGGACATTCGCGGCGTTCCAACTGGCGGTCTGATGTGATCGGTGCGGAGGCGGCGGGAAGGGCTGTCAGCGAAATCGCCGTGTCACCATTGCAAGCACGAAGACAGGCTCGCTTCCGTCAAACACGCTGAGCGTCCAGCTGTCGCCGGGGCGCAGCGCATGCTCGACGTCGCGGGAGAGGCGGACGGTTTCGCGCCAGGCGGCATCGTCGTCGAGGAGCGTTTCACCGGTCGTGTCGGTGTGAGGTTGCTGGCCCTCGAAATGAAAGAAGTACCGCGCCATGTCGGGCAATGCGGGCCACGCGAATATGTTCCGGCTGCGCGGATCGTTCTAGCCCGCCGCGCGTCCCAGCACTTCGCGAAAGTGCTTCTTCACCGCGCCGTTGCAGGTGCAGGCGCTTGTCTCGAGTGCCGGCGCATCGAGAATCAGGATGGCGCCGCGGCGGGTCGCGAGGATGCGCCTGGCCTTGAACGTCTGGATGACGCGGCTGGCATAGCTGCGGGAGACGCCGAGCATGCCGGCGAGCTGCTCGTGGGTGAGGCGGATTTCGTCGCTGCCGATATGCTCTCGGGCCGCGATGATCCATTTCGCCGCGCGTTGCTCGATCGAATGCGCCGCGTTGCAGGCCGCGGTCTGGAGCAGCTGCGCGAACTGGCAGGCTGCGTAGCGCGAAAAGATCTCATGCATGCTGGGCGATCGCTGCTGCGCCTGCTCGAGCGCGCGCAGCGGCAGGCGGACCAACGTGCCGCCGACCTTCACGACGACACGGGAAAAGCCCGGCGACGGGCTGCGGCCTGCGGAAAGACCGACCCCGCCCTCGCGGCCCACCAGGAGACTTTCGACCTCGCGGTCATCCTCAACCGGCACCGCGAACGACACGAACGCAGGGCCGCAGGGGAAGTGGACGACGGAGATGCCGTCGCCGGCGTGATGCAGAACGTGGTTCGCGGCGACCTCGACCGATTGCAGGTGCGGAGCGAGCAGCTCGAAATCCTGGGCGCTGAGCCTTCGCAGCAGATCGTTCCTGGGCCGGCCGGTCACGCTTCTTGTCTCTGGGCACTTCGTTGGCCGGGAATCGGCGTCTCTGGAAAAACCCTACGTTTCCGCGCAGGAACCGACAGTTCCAAAGTGAACACAAGTGTTTGCGGGAAACCGAAAAGTTCGCAGCAGCGAGGCGTCGCGCCATCAGGCGTTGCCCGCAGGACACGCTGCGAACTTTGTTCTCATCCGGAGAACTACGGAATTTCCAAATGAGCCAGCGCTTGTGGGGCGCCGCGGGCTCTTATCCGAGACGGATCTGGCGTTCGGCCAGGAGGCGGCTTTGGGCCACCTGCTTGCGGTAGGCACCGATCGCCTTGTTGGCGAGCATCAACTGCCGCCGCTCACCGGTGCGGAGCTGCGCTTCGATGGTATCCAGAATGGTGTTCGCGGTCTCGTCCGGAGGTCCGAGCTCGCCGCTCTGCTCCAGGAAGCTCCAGGCGATGAAGAATGCGCTTTCGACGGTGCAACGAATGGACATGCGCTGCCAACGCGGTGTGGTCGCTGCCGTTCCGCGCGGCGACGTGGCTTCAGCGCGCGCAGGTTTCGCGCTACTTCAGCGAGGTGCTGATCGAGCCGAACTTCAACTTCAACGACGAGCCGAGATTGTTGACCACGGCGATGATCGCGAGCGCGATGCCGGCTGCGATCAGGCCGTATTCGATCGCAGTGGCGCCGGTTTCATCGGCCAGGAAGCGGCGGATGGTCTGCATGGCCTCACCAGAATTCCAAAGAGAAAGCTGGCGAGGACTTTAGTTCGCGACGTGCCGGTTCCCCTATTTGGAACCGGGGCTTGCGTCAATTCCGGGTTAATTCGGCGGAGGAAAGCGCGGCGGCGAGACCTCATCCCGCCGCCAAGCCTGCCTGGATTTTCCTGCGCGTCAGTTCTTCAGCACGACGCGGCCGACGACCTTGCCGGCGCGCAACTCGTCGATCCATTTCTGGACGTCGCCCATCGGCTCCTCGCGCATCGGCGTCGGCTTGATCTTGCCGGCGCGGGCGAGCGCCATCAGCTCCTGGGCTTCGGTGAGCGTGCCGACCATGAAGCCTTCGACGGTCAGGCGCTTGTAGACCCATTGCACCATCGGCAGGGTGAACTGGCCGCCCATCAGGCCGGACACGACGACCTTGCCGCCGCGCGCGGCGACCGCCACGGCAAAGGCCATCGACTTCTCATTGCCGGCGAAATCGACCACCTCGTCGAAGCCGCCCTCGGTTTCCTTCAGGATGCGCTTGATCACGTCGGGCTCGGACGGATCGTAGGCGACGGCTGCGCCGTTCTTCAGCGCGGTCTCGCGTGCGGCCGGCGAGAGATCGGCCACCGTGATCGGCTGCTTGAACATCGCCTGCGCAAACGACAGGCCCATCATGCCGACGCCGCCCAGCCCGATCAGCAGCAGATTGCGCTGGCGCGGACGGTCGACCAGGCGCTTGAGCGCGCCATAGGCGGTCACGCCGGAGCACATCAGCGTCGCGGCCTGGTTGACGGGCAGGGGATCGTAGTCGAGCAGGTACTTCGCGTCGGGCACCAGCACGTGGGTGGCAAAGCCGCCGTCGATCGAGACGCCGAGGAAGCGCTGCTTCGCGCAAAGGTTCTCGTCGCCATTGGCGCAGTCGCGGCACTGGCCGCAGCCGACCCACGGAAACACCGCCTTCTTCGCTCCGACAAGGTTCGCCGGCACGTCAGGGCCGACTTCGTCGACCACGCCCGCGATCTCGTGGCCGAGCGTGAACGGCAGCGTCATGCCGCGCGTGGTGTCGAGCTTCTTGCCGCCGCCGAGATCGGCATAGCCGTCCTGGATGTGCAGGTCGGAATGGCAGAGGCCGCAGCGTTCGATGCGCACCAGCACCTCGGCGCCTTTCGGCTTCGGCGTGTCGACGATGGTCTCGCACAAGGGCGCATCGAACTTGACCAGGGACTGCCGACGCATCAACGCCATATTCCTTCCTCCGAAATTCCTGTTATCCAGCTTGCTTTCGTATATCCGCCAATTCACGTGCCATGGCAACAAAGCCTGATATCGGAATGGTCTCGGCACGGCGCGTCGCATCGACACCTGCGGCCGCGGCAAGGCGAGCGGGATCCGCTTGAAGTGATTTCAGGCTTTGCCGCAGCATTTTTCGGCGCTGCCCGAAAGCGGCGGCCGCGACCTGTTCGAGCAGCTTGCGATCGCAAGGCAGAGGCTCTGCGCGCGGCACCAGCCGCACGACGGAGGAGGTGACCTTGGGCGGCGGCACGAAGGCCGACGGCGAAATGTCGAACAGGATCTTCGTCTCGCAGCGCCAGTTGGCGAGCACGCCGAGACGGCCATAGGCCTCCTCGTCCTCGTGCGCGACGATGCGCTCGCCGACCTCGCGCTGGAACATCAGGACCATCATGTCGTACCAGGGCGGCCAGGGGTCGGTGGTGAGCCAGCCGATCAGCAGCTGGGTCGCGATGTTGTAAGGCAGGTTCGCGACGATCTTGGCTCTTTCGCCATTGAGCAGCGGACGCGGGTCGAAGGTCATGGCATCGCCATGCACGATCTCGAGCCTATCAGGGTAGCGCGCGGAAATATCCTGCAAGGCAGGAATCGCGCGCTCGTCATGCTCGATGGCGATGACGCGTTTGGCGCCGAGCGCGAACAACGCGCGCGTCAACCCGCCCGGGCCGGGACCGATCTCGACGATGGTGGAGTCCTCGAGCGGCGCGGCGGCACGCGCGATGCGCGCGGTGAGATTAAGGTCGAGCAGGAAGTTCTGCCCCAGCGATTTGCGCGCCGACAGTGCGTGCTGGCGAATGACCTCGCGAAGCGGCGGGAGGTCGTCGATCGCACTCATCAGCTTTGCGCAGCCGCCATGCGGCTTGCGAGCTTGAGCGCAGCGATCAGGCTTGCCGGATTGGCCTTGGCCGTGCCGGCGATGTCGAAGGCGGTGCCGTGATCGGGCGAGGTGCGGATGAAGGGCAGGCCGAGCGTGACATTGACCGCGTCGTCGAAGGCGACCGTCTTGATCGGGATCAGCGCCTGGTCGTGGTACATGCAGACGGCGCAGTCATAGGTCGCGCGCGCCGCCTCGTGGAACATGGTGTCGGCGGGCAGCGGGCCCCGGGCCTCGATGCCGTCCTTGCGCAGAACTTTGAGCGCTGGCGCAATCACGGTCTGCTCCTCGTGGCCGAGCGAGCCGTCCTCTCCGGCATGCGGGTTGAGGCCGGAGATCGCGATGCGCGGCCTTTCGATGCCGAAGCGGGATTTCAGCTCGGTCGCGACGATGCGGACGGTCGAGATAATGAGCTCGCTGGTGAGCTGGGCCAGCGCATCGCGCAAGGAGATGTGGATGGTCACGGGCACCACGGCGAGCCGCGGCGACCACAGCATCATCACCGGCTGCGGCACGCGGCCGTTCTCTGCGGCAAGCTCGGCGAGGTATTCGGTGTGGCCGGGATGGCTGAAGCCTGAGCGGTAGAGCACGCTCTTGGCGATCGGGTTGGTGACGACGGCGCCGGCGCGGCCCTCACGGACATCGGTGACCGCCTGCCGAATCGAGGCGAGCGCGGCCGGTGCGCTCGCGTCATCGGGCTTGCCGGGCTCGGCTGTCGCGCTCTCACCCGTTGCGACCACGGGCAGGGCCTCGGGGAAGGCGGCTACGGCCTCGCCGGCGCCTACCGAGGCAATCCGGATATCGGCGCCGAGGGCCTTGGCGCGGCGGGCGACGAAGGCCTCGTCGCCGAGCAGATAGAAGGCGGGCAGGTTCAGTTCGCGGCGTCTGAGCCAGGCTGCGATCGTGATGTCGGGGCCGATGCCGGCGGGCTCTCCCAGGGTCAGGGCGAGGGGCTTCGAAGGCTTGATGGAAGGTTCTAAGGCGAAGTTGGCCATCAGCGGTTGCGATATTCAATCATCGCCGCCTTGCGGAGATCATCGAGATAGGCCTTCTGGGTCTTCTCGTATTTCTCCGAATACATCTTCTCGCGGACCTCGCGCTTTTTCGGCGTGTCGATCGTGGTCGGCTTGCGCGAGCACAGCACGACCATCTCGATGCCCGCCTTGGTGATCTCCGGCGCGGTCATGTGGCCGATCTGGGTGTCGTCGAGCACCTTGCGAAGCGCCTCGGGCAGGTCCGCGGTGGTCTTGGTGACGGTGTCGCGGATGGTGGCGTTCGGCGTCGAGCGGAACAGCGAATTGGCTTCCTCGCAGCTTCCGACGCGCGAGCGATAGCTCTCGGCTTCCTTCTGCCGCGTCTCCAGGAACGCCTGGGACGAGCCGCGCGGCACGATCAGCACGATCGGCTGCATCTTGTACTCGGTGCCCTCGATCTGGAGCTTGTCGCCGGTCTGGGCCTGTACGGCCTGCGCGACGTCGCGCTCGCCGACCATCAGCTTTTCCTTGAAGCGGCCGCGCACGAGGCTGGTCCAGACCATCTCGGACTTCATGCGGCCCTTCAACGTCTCGGGACGGACGCCCTTGACCTCGAGCGACTTGGTGAGCTGCTCCGGCGAGATGCGCATGCGCTGGGCCATGGCCTCGTAGGACTGGTTGATGTCGGAGATGCCGGGGTCGACGCCGTACTTCTTGCCTTCCTTGAGCTTCACCTTGTCGTCGATCAGCGCGTTGATGACATCCTGCCGGCTCGGGGTCTTCTGCGTCGTCAGCTGGTCGAGCTTGGAGCGCTGCTCGATGTCGAAATCGGTGATCGGATCGCCGTTGACCATCACGACGATGTTCTGCGCGCGCGACGGCGCGGGCAGGCCGGTCAGGATCAGCCCGGCACCGATGGCGAGGAGGAGGCGAAAAACAGGCAATTGGGTCGTCATGATTATCGCTCGCATGTCAGCCGGGATGAGCTCGCGATCGGGAGAGCCCGGCCGTCATTTCAGACGGTTCATTGGTAGCCGGCGGACGAGCTGGACCCGGTCGAGGTCGCCAGCGTGCGCAGGCCGATCTGGAACATGAACGCGTGGTTCAGCACGGGCGGCGCCGTGCCCGCAGAGTAACTATACGAAGTTACATAGTTCACGCCGAGCACGAAGCAATCGTCGACATAGCCCGCTCCGAGCACATACTGGTTGAGCTTGTTGGCCTCGAGGTCCCAGCGCGCCGAGCCGGTCACCACCCAATTGGCCGCGACCTTGATCGAGCCCGAGGTCAGGATGCCCTCGCGGCGCGTCAGATAGCCGAGCTCCGGCTGCGCGGCGTAATTGCCGTACATCATGCTGACCGACCAGCGATTGAAGTTGGCGCGGCCTTCCGCCTCGAAGCGCTGCACGTTCCAGGTCTCCTCGTCCATGCGGGAGCGGACGCTGAACGTGTAGGTGCTGTTGGGCGAGTAGCTGGCGCTCGCCACGTAATCCGAGCGCGGCTTGTCGAGGCCGGAATCGAGGCCCGTGTTGATGGTGTCCTGGACCGTGTAGGAGTTCAGGCCGAACAGCTGGTAGGACTGGCCGAACAGCACCTTGACGGCGCCGCCCTTGTCGAACTGCGTGGTGGACTGCACGCCGACATTGGCGCGGCCGCCGCCCTCGACACGGTCGTAACCGGAGAACTTGTCGACGCTGAACAGGTTCGAGGTGTCGAACACCATGCTCTGGGCGTCCTCGTTCGGGAACCTGCCGGCATAGGTCTCGTTCGGCCGGATGATGACCTGCGCGATCGGCTCGATGGTGGTCGAGCCCCAGGGCTGAACGTTGATGAAGGGATAGCGGTATTCGAGGCCGACGGTCGGCATCAGGCGGAACGCCTGGGTGTCGCCGACCGGCAGGTAGTTCGACACGCCCGGCTGGTTGGAGATCGAGGCGTTGACCGCGTCGGCGCGGAGGATGGCGAACGGCGTCCAGATCTCGCCGAACGGGTCGGTGAAGGACTTGCGCCACTGCGCTTCCGCCGTGAGGCGGGTGTAGGTGCCGGGGACGCCGCGCAGCAAGCACTGCGACGGCGTGCGCGCGAGCGGATCGGCCGACGTCGTCGTGCACAGGCTGGCGGTATTGGCGAGCGTGGTGATCGGATCGAACACCGCCGTGTCACGCGACAGGTTCGTGAAGTTGGTCTTGTAGCTGAACTCGCCGCCGAACACCGGGTAGTTGAGCACGTTCGAATAGGCGATCACGGGATAGACGATCGGCACCTGGCTCTGGTTGCCCGAGTAGCTCAGCCAGTACATCGTGCGCGCATCGAAGAAGCTGCGATTGCCGACGCCGGTCAGATAGAGCTGCGACAATGCGTCGGTCGGCAGATACAGGAACGAGCCCAGTGGATCGCGGTATTGCGACAGGCGGTAGTCCGAGAAGAAGTAGTAGTCGGACATGACGACGCCGTCCCAGCCCCAGACCCACTTGTCGTTCAGCGCGAACTGACCCTTGGTGTCGACGGCGCCGCGGAACTGGCGGTCGCCGGGCTGGCCGGCGAGTGCGCCGGGGTCGAGTTGGTCGATGCCGTAGACTCGGACCTGGTAGGCGCCGTCCATCAGGCGCTGGCGGTACTCGGCCTGGAACAGCACGCCCTGCCTGGAGGTGATGCGCGGGCTGAAGGTCATGTCCATATCGGGCGCGATCGCCCAGTAGAACGGAACTTCGACGCCGTAGCCGAACGGCGTGTTCGACGTGAAGCCCGGCATCAGGAAGCCGGTCTTGCGCTTCACGGTCGGGTCGGGCGTCGAGAAATAGGGCATGTAGGCGATCGGCACGCCGAAGAATTCGAGCTGTGCCGTCTCGAAATACAGCATCTTCTCCTGCTGGTCGTGGATGATGCGCGCACCCTTGACCTGCCACAGCGGCGGCTTCTTCGGATCGTCCTTACACGGCGCGCAGGCCGTGTAGACGCCGTTCTCGAACACCGTGTAGTTGCCGCTGGAGCGGTCGGCGCGGCTCGCGGCCATGCGGGTCTGGTCGGCAGTGTCCACGCGCAGCGAATCGACGAAACCGTCGCGGTAGTCGTCGGAGAGATCCAGGATCTCGGCATAGGTGATCTTGCCGTCGGCATCCGTCATGCGGACGTTGCCTTCGGCATGCAGCCGCTTGGTCTTCTGGTCGTAGATGACCTTGTCGGCCTCGACGCTGGTGCCGTTGTAGAACAGCTGGACGTTACCGACCGCGGAGACGCGCGAATTGTTGTAGTCGTAGTCGACCTCGGTCGCCTGAACCAGCATCTGGTTGTCGTTGGCGACCCTCGGCGGCTTCGGACGCGGCGGCAGCGGATTGTAGGTGAAGCTCTGAGCGGAGGCCGGCGTCACGGTGGCAATGTCGATCAGCCCGCCGAGCGACGCCACGGCGGCGACGGCCAGCAGGAGCCTGCGAATGGACAAGCCACATCCGCTCGCGCGCACCACGGTACGCCGCGTCAAACGAGACACGAGCCCTCGATGGACGGCAGTCACTAACCGTCCTCCTGATACAACAAGGCCAAAAAGCCGGTGAGGCCGCCCACCACCGCGGGCAACCACGCCGCAGCGATCGGATGCATCAACTCAGCCTTGCTCAAGTCTTCAGTCACTTTCGACAAAACGTAGAGCAGAAAGCCTGCGCCCACGCCACTCAAAACCATCTTCTGCACGCCGCCCATCCGGAAGAAACGCAACGACACGGAAGCCGCCAGCATCACCATGGCGGCCAGCAAAAACGGCTGTGCCAAGAGCTTGTGATACTGGAGTCGATAGCCGGCTGTCGCGAAGCCCGAGCTCTCGGACGAGCGGATGTAGCTCGGTAGTTGCCAAAAAGACACAGTCTCGGGTGTGGAAAAGCTGTTGCGGATCTGGGCTTCGGTCAGCGTCGTCGGAATCTCCAACGTCGCCTGGTCGATCGGCGGCGAATCCAGCGAGAAGCGGCGCACCGATTTGAACAGCCAGTGACCGGACTCCAGCGCCGCCTCGCGCGCTTCGATCCGCTCCTTGAAATGCCAGTCCGTATCGAATCGGAACAGGGTCAGGCCGGTCAGCCGGACGCCCTGCTGCTCGCTGCGCGCCGCATTGATGATGACCTGACCGTCATTGGTGACCTGGTTGAGCCAGAAGCCGGAGGCGTCCTGGACGCCGCCGCCGGGGGCCGAGCCGAACAGCTCGGCTTCCATGCGCTTGGACAGCTCGCGTAGGTTCGCCGACATCGGATTGTAGGCGACGGTGGCGATCACCCCGATCAGGAGCGCGCTGCCGAGAGCCGGCGAGATGAATTGCCATGCGGAGATGCCGGCGGCGCGCGCGACCACGAGCTCGAGCCGGCGGGAGAGGGCGAGATAGCAGGTCATGGCGCCGATCAGCATGCAGAACGGCGTCAGCTTCTCCAGCAATTGCGGGACCCGGAACAGCGAGGTCTCGGCCACCATGATCGCGGAGGCGGATGCGAGCCCTGAGGTCTTGCGCACCATCTCGATGTAGTCGACCAGCACCAGCAGCAGGAAGATGCCCGCGAACACGCCGAGCGCCGCGACGACGAAGCGTCCGGCGAAATAACGCCCGAGTGTGTTGGTGAGCATGCTCATGCGGCGGCCGGCCGTCCGAACAGCCGCGCGATACGCGCGTTCGACCTGTTGATGGCCTCCATGAGGCGGGGCGGCGGCTCGACCACGATGCCGCCGATGATCATCCACAGCCCGACGCCGATGGCGCCCAGGACCATCGCGTATTGGAACAGCACCGGGCCCGGCGATTTCACCGCCATCACCGAGCAGGCGAATCCCGCCATGCGCAGGCCGAACACGGCGATCACGGAGCCGCCGATCGAGAAGTTGCGGCTCTGGCGCGTGGTGCGCGGCGCGCCGAGGAAGGCGAAGGTCAGCACGGCAAAGGCGAAGGGATAGATCGGCGCCAGCAGGCTGTCGTGCAGAGCCGAGCGGAACTGGCCGGGAATCTGCTTGTAGACCGGATCGTCCTCGGACGGGGAGAACAGCTCCCAGAGATAGCGCTCGCGGATGCCGAGGGTGACGTCGTGACCCTGGCCCGAGAACTTCGACATGTCGAAGCCGTAGCGGCCGAACGCCACCAGCGCGGGATCGCGCTTGCCGGCCTCGAAGCGCTGGAGATTGCCGTCCTTGAGCACCAGGAAAGAGCCGTTGTCGTTCTTCACGACCTCGCCATGCTCGGCGACGATCGAGACGCGCTCGTTGGGATCGCGGCGATCGTCGATGAAGATCCCGGCGAGGATGCCGCCGGGCTGGCGTTCGCGGATCCGGATCGTCAGGTTCTTGTCGAGCTGGGCGAAGCGGCCGGGCTGGAGGATGTTGGTGAGCACGTCGGCCGTGATCTCGGCGTCCCACTGCTTGATCCGCCGCATGCCATCGGGGGCGAGATAGGCGGCGATGAAGGCGACCAGCAGCGCCACGACGCAGGTGGCGTAAAAGAACGGATAGAACAGCCGGAACGGCGAGAAGCCGGCGGCATTCATCACGATGATCTCGGAATCGGTCGCGAGCTTGTTCAGCGTGTGCGAGATCGCGATCATCAGCGCGATCGGCGAGATGATCAGGACCAGTGCCGGCACGACGAGGCTGGTGATGCCGAGGAAGGTCAGGATGGTCTGACCCTGACTCGTCATCAGATCGATGCCGCGCAACGCCTGCGTAATCCAGATCACGCCGGTGAGGCTGACCAGGACCAGCGCAAACGACGCCAGCGTCGTGCGGAAGATATACCTATCGATTGACCCCATGCGCTACCGCACGAATCCCCACCAGCGCCCCAATGCAGACCGGAAGTCCGGCTGCCCAACCAATCCCCGATCAGGAGATCCCCAAGGTCGGCCAACCACCTCTTCCACCGGCTTAATCTCTCACTACCATCCCTTTGATCCATCAACAAAATGGCTGCCCCGTGGCGCCGTCAATATATGGTTAATATTTCCCTCGTTGTGGCCCGGCGGCCACGGGGGTGCTTGGCAGCTGCCGGGCCGGTGGCCCATAGTGGGGAAAGTCCAGTGAATCGTCGTTCAGCTCCGGCCCGTGGCCGGGTCCGCCCAGCGACGAAAAACCCGATGTTTTGAAGGAGTTACCCATGTCCGATGCCATCAAGGTCGGCTTTGTTCCGCTGTCCGCTGCCGCCCGTGGCATCCTGGGCGTGTTCTGCGACGACACTTTGAAGCTCGGTCCGGCGACGGCCAAGGCACTCGGCGGTGCCACCGAGCTGGTCAAGCGGGCGGCCTCCGCCGCCGGCTTCAAGGGCAAAAGCGGCGCCGCGCTGGACGTCCTGGCACCGGAGGGGCTGAAGGCCACCCGCCTGGTCGTGATCGGCGCCGGCAAGGCGGCGAGCCTGAAGGCGAACGACTTCCTCAAATTCGGCGGCGTGGCGGCGAGCAAGCTTTCGGCCGCGGCCGCAGCCATGACCATCATCGCGGAACTCCCCGATGGCGCGATGACCAGCGAGCAGGCGGTTGCGATCGCCTCGGGCCTGCGGCTGCGCGCCTACAAGTTCGATCGCTACAAGACGAAAAAGAAAGACGGCGAGGAGAGCGGCTTGCGCGCCGACGTCTCTCTTGCGGTGGGCGATGCCACCGCGGCGAAGAAGGCGTTTGCTTCGGCCGGCCATGTCGTCGACGGCGTGATCATCGCGCGCGACCTCGTCAACGAGCCGCCGAACGTGCTCTTCCCCGAGGAGTTCGCACGCCGCGCCAGTCAGCTCCGCAAGCTCGGCGTCAAGGTCGAGGTGCTCGACGTCAAGGCGATGGACAAGCTCGGCATGGGCGCGCTGCTCGGCGTCGGCCAGGGCTCGGCGCGGCCGAGCCGCACCGTGATCATGCGCTGGGACGGCGGCAAGAAGGGCGAGGCGCCGGTCGCCTTTGTCGGCAAGGGCGTCTGCTTCGACACCGGCGGCATTTCGATCAAGCCGGCCGGCAGCATGGAGGACATGAAGGGCGACATGGGCGGGGCCGCCTGCGTCGTCGGCCTGATGCATGCGCTCGCCGCGCGTAAGGCCAAGGCCAACGTGGTCGGCGCCATCGGCCTCGTGGAGAACATGCCCGACGGCAATGCGCAGCGGCCGGGCGACATCGTCACCTCGATGTCGGGCCAGACCATCGAGATTATCAACACCGACGCCGAAGGCCGCCTCGTGCTGGCCGACGTGCTCTGGTACGTCGCGAAAAAGACCAAGCCGAAATTCATGGTGGATCTGGCGACGCTGACCGGCGCGATCATGGTCGCGCTCGGCACCGAGCATGCCGGCATGTTCTCCAACAATGACGAGCTCGCCGACCGTCTGCTCGCGGCCGGCATCGAGAGCGGGGAGAAGGTCTGGCGCATGCCGCTCGGCCCCGAATACGACAAGCTGATCGATTCCCAGTTCGCCGACATGAAGAACACCGGCGGCCGCCATGGCGGCTCGATCACCGCGGCGCAGTTCCTCCAGCGCTTCGTCGACGGCACGCCCTGGGCGCATCTCGACATCGCCGGCACCGCGATGGGGGCGCCGAAGACCGACATCAACCAGAGCTGGGGAAGCGGCTACGGTGTCCGTTTGCTCGACCGTCTGGTCGCCGACCATTACGAGCGCAAATGATCTGAGATGACTGAAGTCCTTTTCTACCATCTGCAAAACATGACGGTGGAGAACGTGTTGCCGCCGCTTCTCGAGAAATCGCTCGAGCGCGGCTGGCGCGTCGTGGTGCAGTCGACCTCGCCGGAGCGCGCCGACGCGCTCGACGCGCATCTATGGACCTATCGCGACGATTCCTTCCTGCCACACGCAACATGGCGGGTGAACGATGCCGCCGATCAGCCGATCGTGCTGGCGATCGAGGAGGACAATCCCAACGGCGCCAATGTCCGCTTCCTGGTCGACAACGCCGCGCTGCCGCAGGACGCGCAGGGTTATGAGCGCATGGTGCTGCTGTTCAACGGCGACGATCCGGACGCGCTGGCGTTTGCCCGGAGCGCCTGGACGGATTGCAAGGCGCGGGGATTTGATGTCACCTATTGGCAGGCCGACGAACGGGGCCGTTGGCAGCGCCGGAATTAGCGGTCGTTCGCAATTAATGATAATTTGCACTTTTCAGGCGATGCTGGCTTTTGTCACCTTCGTGCCGCAAAGTGATGTTGGGACAATCGCTTAGGGCCGGTCCTTCATGCGGGGAATTTAGTTTATCGTGCGACATCAAAAGCTTCCCAGCTCGCTCATAGTTGCGTTGGCTGCCGTAGCACCGCTGCTCGCGGGCTGCTCGGGGACCGATCTGTTGTCCAAGGATGCCCAGTGGTTCAACACGCCGAGCCGCCTGTTCATCAAGAGCATCTCAATCGAATCGCCGCCATTGACCCCCGACAAGCCCGTGACGGCCGAGGATCTGGTCAGCGCCGACGGCGCCTGTCCCGGCATGACGCCGCCCCCCGGGCCGGCTGACGCCAATGCTTCGACGACGGCGCCGGCGCCCATGGGCGGCACGGTCGCGCTCGGTCACACCGAATGCGATGTGGTGCGCGGCATCGGCGCGCCCTCGACGGTCAACCTCTCCAGTGATGCGGCCGGCCGGCGCGTTGCCGTGGTGACCTGGAGCACCGGTCCGCGCGCGGGCATCTACACCTTCACGTCCGGCCGTCTGTCCTCGATCGAGGGCACGCCGGAAGCGCCTGTCATGCCGAAGGCGACCAAGCCGAAGCCGAAGAAGAAGTCGGCGTAAGGCGAACTCTCGCGTCCCGGACGCGCTGCAGCGCCATCAGCGCGTCCACGCGCGTCTTCGACGCGCTATGTGCTGCCGCGCAGAGCCGGGACCAGGTCTCTCTCGATCAAGTCTCTCTCGATCACGAGCCCCGGCTCAGCAGCGCACCACTATCGTGTTGCGCTGTGTCCGGGGGCACGAGAGCAACGATCTAATTCGCCATCTCATCAAAACGAATGCGTCGTCGCTTCGAGCTGTTGCTTCTGCGCGCGCATCAATGTGTCGGTGGGATTCGCGCGCCTTCGAAAGTCACGCTGCCGTTATACGTGATCGGCAATTCGTGATGTGAGAGCGTTTGCATCCGTTGTCGAAACCAGCCCGGAGGAAAACTGGAGGAAATCTCCAGAATAATCACGCGCGTCTAAAGCAGCGCTTCAAGTAAGACATCCGCACCACTGCTACGCATCGAGGGGAGGGGCTAGATCGATCGAAGGAATATTTGGATGTCTACTACCTCTATTTTCTCCCCGGTTACGGGCCAGCTCACCATTTTCGGCGACAGCGCCAATAACGGCGTCGTGATCAGCCGCGACAAGTCGGGCCGCATTCTCATCAATAACGGGCAGGTGAAGACGATCGGTGGCGACCCCACTGTCGCCAACACCAACGAGATCGACGTCTTCGGTCAGGGCGGCGACGACACGATCACCGTCAACGAATCCAACGGCCCGATGCCCGCGGTGCACATTTTCGGCGGCGACGGCAATGACAGGATCACGGGCGGCTCCGGTGCCGATTTGCTTTTTGGACAGGCCGGCGACGATACGATCAAGGGCGGCGGCGGCAACGATCTGCTGTTCGGCGGCGCGGGCAACGACACGCTGGACGGCGGCAGCGGCGACAACCAGTTGTTCGGCGAAGCCGGCGACGACCTCATGATCTGGAATCCGGGGGGCGGCACCAACCTGTTCGAGGGCGGTGACGGCAACGACACCGCGCAGATCAACGGAAGCAATGACCCGGAGACGTTCACGATCACGGCGAACGGCACGCGCGTGCGATTCGACGGGACGGGCGCCGCGCCATTTTCGCTCGACATCGGCACGACGGAGAATCTCGTGCTGCACGCCGGCGGCGGCGACGACGTCATTACCGCAAGCAATGGGCTCGCCAGCCTGATCTCGCTGACGCTCGACGGCGGCGCTGGCAACGACAGGATCACCGGCGGCGACGGCAACGACCTCCTGATCGGCGGCAGCGGCGACGACATCGTCAATGGCGGACGCGGCAACGACATCGCGCAATTAGGGACGGGCGACGACACCTTCATCTGGAATCCCGGCGACGGCAGCGCCACGGTCGAAGGCGGATCGGGCAACGACAAGCTGCTGTTCAACGGAGCCAACATCAACGAGGCCATCAATATCTCGGGCAATGGCGGCCGGGTGCGCTTCACCCGCGACGTCGCCAACATCACGATGGACCTCAACAGCATCGAGCAGATCGAATTCGATGCACGCGGCGGCGCCGACAACATCACCGTCGGCGATCTCTCCGGGACCGGCGTCAAGCAGGTGCTGGTCGATCTCGGAGCCGTTCCCGGCGGCACGCAAGGCGACGGCGCGGCCGACACGGTGACCGTCAACGGCACCAACGGCGGCCAGCACATCGAGGTCACGTCCAACGGGACGACCGTGACGGTGACGGGCCTGCCCGAAGTCGTGACGATCGCGAATGCGGAAGCTGCCAACGACCGGCTGGTGATCCAGGCGCTCGGCGGCAACGACGTCATCGACGCATCGCTACTTGCTGCGGCGATTGGGCTGACCATCGACAGCGGCGCGGGCAACGATACCATCACCGGCAGTCAGGGTGCCGACACCCTGATCGGCGGCGACGGAAACGATAAGGTCACCGGTGGCCGCGGCAACGACGTCGCTCTTCTCGGCGCAGGCGACGACCTCTTCACGTGGAATCCCGGTGATGGTAGCGACACCGTCGAAGGTGGCGCGGGAACGGATACGCTGGTGTTCAACGGCTCCAACGTCGCCGAGAACATGTCGATCTCGGCGAATGGCGGCCGCGCGCTTCTCACTCGCGACGTCGGTGCCATCACGATGGATCTCAACGGCGTCGAGCATGTGCAGATCGCTGCCGCCGGCGGCGCCGACAACATCACCGTCAACGATCTCTCCGGCACCGGCGTCACGCAGGTGGCGATCGACCTCAGTGCCGGCCCCGGCAGCCAGAGTGGTGACGGTGCGGCAGATCGTGTGACCGTGAACGGCACCGCAGGCGATGACAACATCTCGGTGACGACCTCCGGCGGATCGATCGTTGTCAACGGCCTTGCGGCGCAGGTGACCATCGCTCACGCCGACGCCGGTGACGTCCTGACCGTCAACGGCGGAGGCGGTAACGACGTCATCAATGCCTCGTCCATCAAGGCGGGGCAGCCGTTCAGCCTCAACATCAACGGCGGCGACGGCAACGACACCATCACCGGCAGTGCCGGCAATGACATCGTGAACGGCGGCCGTGGCAACGACGTTGCTAATCTCGGCGCCGGCGATGATACCTTCGTCTGGAATCCCGGCGACGGCAGCGACATTGTCGAAAGGCGGCAAGGGCACCGATACGCTGCTGTTCAACGGCGCCAACATCAACGAGAACATCAACATCTCGGCCAATGGCGGCCGGGTGCTGTTCACCCGCGATGTTGCTGCCATCGCGATGGACCTGAACGGCATCGAGCATATCAACTTCAACGCCCTCGGTGGTGCCGACAACATCACGGTCGGCGACCTCTCCGGGACCGGCGTGAATCAGGTCAACCTCGACCTCGGCGCCAATGACGGCGCCGCAGATACGGTGACGATCAACGGAACCAGCGGCAGCGACGTCATCACGGTGACCGAGCACGACGGCATCATTACGGTGTCAGGGCTTGGCCAGGACATCAACATTACCGATGCCGGCACGGGCGACAGGATCGTGATCAACGGCCTCGATGGCGACGACGTCATCACGGCCTCCGGTCTGCACGGCGGCATCCAGCTCGTCGCCAATGGCGGCAATGGCGATGACGTCCTGATCGGCAGCCCCGGCAACGACACGCTCGCGGGCGGCGCGGGTGACGACGTGCTGATCGGCGGCGGCGGACAGGACGTCCTCGACGGTGGCCCCGGCAACAACGTCGTCATCAACGGGGGCGGGGCGATGGCGGCCGCGATGCTGCTCAACCAGGCCATGGCGGCGAACCTTATCCCGGCAGGTGACGGTCACGGCGAGATGCCATTGCCCGATCCGCACGCGGCACAGAGCCAGACCCTCGCACCGCCGCAACACGCCTGACATTAGGCTCCGGCCCGGAGAACGCCCATGACCACGAACGCGGTCTCGACCGATACGGGGTTGGACGCGCTGCTCACCCTGCTGCATTTGCAGGGTGTTGCGGCCGACCGCGACCAGCTCAGGCACCGGACCGGAACGGCTATCTTTGGCGCAGCGGAGATCATCCGCTGCGCCAAATCTCTCGGCCTCAAGGCACGAACCTATCGAACGCAGTGGAGTCGTCTTTCGGGCAGCCCGCTGCCGGCGATCGCGATGCTGCGCGACGGCAGCTTCATGGTCATCGCGAAAGCCTCCGCCGACAAGGTGCTGGTGCAATCGCCGCAGGCACAGCGCCCGGTGTTGATGGAGCGCGACGAGCTGTGCGCGATCTGGGACGGCGGACTGATCCTGATGGCCCGGCGCGCCGGGCTATCAGACCTCGGGCGCCATTTCGATATCACCTGGTTCATCGCCGCGATCGGCAAATACCGGCGGCTGTTCGGCGAGGTGCTGGCCGCCTCGTTCTTCCTCCAGCTCTTCGCGCTGGTCTCACCGCTGTTCTTCCAGGTCGTGATCGACAAGGTGCTGGTCCACCGCTCGCTGTCCACGCTCGACGTGCTCGTCGTTGGCCTAGTCGTCGTCTCGCTGTTCGACACGGTGCTGGGTATCCTGCGCAATTATCTGTTTGCGCATACGACCAATCGCATCGACGTGGAGCTGGGGGCGCGGCTGTTCCATCACCTTCTGGCATTGCCGATGGCATGGTTTCAGGCGCGGCGCGTCGGTGATTCCGTGGCCCGGGTTCGCGAGCTCGAGAACATCCGCAACTTCATCACCTCATCGTCGCTGACGCTGCTCATCGACCTGTTCTTTACCTCGGTATTCCTGGCGGTGATGTTCGCCTATTCGCCGCTGATGAGCTGCATCGTGCTGGCATCGTTTCCGTTCTACATCGCGATCTCAGCGGTGGCGACGCCGCTGTTTCGGCGCAGGCTGGACGAGAAATTCCGCCGCGGCGCCGAGAACCAGGCCTTCCTCGTCGAAAGCGTCAGCGGCATCGAGACGCTGAAGGCGATGGCGGTCGAGCCGCAGATGCAGCGCCGGTGGGAAGAGCAGCTGGCCGGCTATGTCTCGGCGAGCTTCGGCGTCACCAGCCTCGGCAACACCGCAAGCCAGCTCGTCCAGTTCGTCAGCAAGGTCGTGACCGCCGCCATTCTCTATGTCGGCGCGCGCCTCGTGATCGGCGACGCATTGACCGTCGGCGAGCTCGTGGCCTTCAACATTTTTGCGGGGCGCGTTTCGGCGCCCGTGCTGCGGCTGGCCCAGGTCTGGCAGGATTTTCATCAGGCGCGGCTCTCGATCGCGCGGCTTGGCGACATCCTCAACAGCGCGGCAGAGCCGGCTTATTCGGCGGCGCGTGCGGGGCTGCCGCCGATCCGGGGCAATATCCGGTTCGAGCACGTGTCGTTCCGCTACCGGCTCGATGGGCCGGAAATCCTGCATGACGTCTCGTTCGATGTTCCGGCCGGGCAAACCGTCGGCATCGTCGGGTCGTCGGGCTCGGGCAAGAGCACGTTCGCCAAGCTGGTGCAGCGGCTCTACGTTCCGCAAGGCGGCCGCGTGCTGATCGACGGAATGGATCTGGTGATGACCGATCCGGCCTGGCTCCGCCGCCAGATCGGCGTGGTGCTCCAGGACAACATGCTGTTCAACCGCTCGGTGCGCGACAACATCGCGCTGGCCGATCCGACCCTGCCGATGGACCGCGTCATGGACGCAGCAAAACTTGCTGGCGCGCATGATTTCATTCTGGAGCTTCCCGAAGGCTACGACACTGTCGTCGGCGAGCGCGGCTCGACGCTCTCGGGCGGGCAGCGCCAGCGCATCGCGATCGCCCGCGCATTGGTGACCAATCCCCGCATCCTGATCTTCGATGAAGCGACCAGCGCGCTCGACTATGAAAGCGAGCGGATCATCCATGAGAACATGAAGGAGATCGCGAGGGGCCGCACCGTTCTGATCATCGCGCATCGGCTGTCCACCGTTCGCGGCGCCGATCGCATCTTCACGCTGGAGCGCGGCCGTCTGGTCGAGGACGGCACGCATGACGCGTTGATCAAGACCGGTGGCCGATACGCGGCCCTGCATCGTCTCCAGGGAGGGATCTATGAGGTCGGCTAGCGCGGTGCCGGCCCCGCGGCCGGAGCAGACCGTCGTTCCCTTCCAGAAAGCGAAGGGGCGGCGCACTGAAGAGATCGCCTTCCTGCCCGCTGCGCTGGAGATTGCCGAGGCGCCACCGTCACCGATCGGCCGGGCCATCGCGATCGCCCTGATGCTCCTTGTCTGCGCGGCACTCGCGTGGTCGGCATGGGGCACGATCGACATCGTGGCGTCCGCAACCGGGAAGGTGGTGTCGAGCGGGCGAAGCAAGGTGGTCCAGCCGTTCGAGACCGGGGTCGTGCGCGCCATCCACGTGCAGGACGGGCAGGCGGTCAAATCGGGCGACGTGCTGATCGAGCTCGATCCGACCGTGAATGCCGCGGAGCGCGATCACCTGCATGACGATCTCATGGCCGAACGGCTCAATATGGCGCGTCTCCGCGCCGCATTGGCAAGCGGCGAAGATGCCTCCACCGATCTCGTCCCGCCTGCGGATGCCGATCCCTCGCTGGTCGCGACACAGCGGCAGCTTCTTGCCAATCAGGTCAGCGAGCATCGCGCCAAATTGGCGTCGCTTGCGCGCCAGCAGGCGCAGAAGGAGGCCGAGCATCAGACCATTGCGGCGACGATCCACAAGCTGGATGCGTTGCTCCCCGTCACCCAGCAGCGCGTCGATATCCGCAAGATTCTGATGGAGAAGGAAATCGGCTCGAAGCTGACCTATTACGAGACCCTTCAGCTCCAGATCGAGCAGCAGGAGGAGCTTCGCGTCCAGAGCAGCCATCTGAAGGAAGCCGAGGCAGCCGTCGCCGCGATCCGGGAGACCCGCACCCAGGCCGTGGCGGAGTATCGCAAGAGCCTCTCCGACGAGCTCGCCAAGAGCGAGCAGAAAGCCAATGGCGTCGCGCGGGATCTGATCAAGGCGCAGCAGCGGACCCAGCTCCAGCGGCTGACCTCGCCGGTCGACGGCGTGGTGCAGCAGCTTGCGGTCCACACCGTGGGCGGCGTGGTCACGCCCGCGCAATCGCTGCTCGTGATCGTGCCGTCAGATACGCGGCTCGAGGTGGAGGCGATGATCTCCAACCGCGACATCGGATTCGTCGAGGCCGGGCAGGACGCCGCCGTCAAGATCGACACCTTCAACTTCACCCGCTACGGCCTGCTGGAGGGACGGGTGCTAAGCGTCTCGCAGGACGCCATCATCCGCGACCGTCCGCCGGGAAGCGACCGCGCGCTCGGGACGCAGCGCGACAGCAGCGAGCCCAACGGGCAGGAGCTGAGCTACAGCGCACGCATCTCGCTCGATCGCACCCAGATGCAGGTGGACGATCGCCTCGTCAGCCTGTCACCAGGAATGGCCGTGACGGTGGAGATCAGGACCGGCTCGCGCACCATTTTGAGCTACCTGTTGTCTCCGCTTCAGCGCTACCGACAGGAGATCATGCGGGAGCGGTAGATCCCATTTTGCTCCAGCGGAGCCGTATCACGCCTGCCCACCATTCGTCTCGCCGGCGACGTCGCCATTCTCGGCGCGGATCATCGTGATTGCGACACTTTTGCAGAGGTCGCTTTCCTGATGGCCGTGCGGCCGGGGATGCGCTTTTATGGCGCGATAAAGAATCTTGGAGGGAACATGCGTTTCATCACGATCGTGTCGGCTCTGCTTCTGTCGCTCGGCGCGGCGGTCGCCCAGGACTATCCGTCCAGGCCCATCACCGTGCTGGTGCCGTACGCCGCGGGTGGACCGACGGACACCATCGCGCGCCTGACCGCAGCAAGCATGGCGAAATCCCTCGGGCAGCAGATCATCGTCGAGAACGCGACCGGCGCCGGCGGCACGATCGGCACGACGCGCGCCGCGCGCGCCCAGCCGGACGGCTACACGCTGCTGGTCCATCATGTCGGCATTTCGACCGCGGCCACGCTGTATCGCAACCTGAGCTACGACACGAAGACGGCCTTTGCGCCGATCGGGCTCGTGACCAATGCGCCGATGACCATCATCGCGCGTCCGGACTTCCCGGCCGACACGCTCAAGGAACTGGTCGCCTACGCCCAGCAGCAGGGCGACAAGCTGACTTACGCCAATGCCGGGTTAGGTGCGGCATCGCATCTGTGCGGCATGCTGTTCATGACGGCGATCCAGAAGCAGCTCACCACGGTGCCCTACAAGGGCAATGGGCCGATCATGAACGATCTGCTCGGCAAGCAGATCGATCTCACCTGCGACCAGGCGACGAACACGACCGGACCGATCACGGCCAAGCAGGTCAAGGCCTACGCGGTCACCACAAAAGAGCGGCTGAAGAGCCTGCCCGATCTGCCGACCGCCGACGAGGCCGGCCTCAAGGGGTTCGAGCTCGGCGTCTGGCACGGCCTCTATGCCCCTAAGGGCACGCCGCCCGCGGTCGTTCAGAAGCTGACTGCGGCGCTCCAAGCCGCGCTCAGGGATCCCGCGTTGATCGCCCGGTTCAACGACATCAACACCGAGCCGGTCCCGCAGGACAAGGCGACGCCGGAGGCGCTCGGGGCGATGCTGACCAGCGAAGTCGACCGCTGGGCGCCGATCATCAAGGCGGCGGGGCAGTATGCCGATTGAGTAAGGGGCCAACTACTCAGTGGCTTGCAGGCAGGTAATATGTTACCCGTACTGTACATGGGGTTGTTTTCGAGGTTTTGAGTCTAGCCCGCCGCTTCGTCGAACTGCGTGCTCGCCTCCAGCCACTGTTCCTCCGCACGCGCCAGCGCGTCGGCGGCGTTGGCGCGCGCCTTCGACAGTTGCGCTGCCTGCTTGGGATCCCGGGTGAAGATGTCGGGCAGGGCGAGCGCAGTGTCGATCTTGGTGATGATCTCGCTGACGCGGGCGATCTCGCTCTCGGCTTCCGCGATGCGCTTCTTCAGCGAACCGCGATTGTCCGATCTCGGGCGCTGCGGCTTCTCGCTCGCGGCGCTACGCTCGCGCGGGGCGGGCTCGCCGTTGCGCGCCGACAGCACCAGGCGGCGATACTCGTCGAGGTCGCCGTCGTAATTGGTCACGGTCCTGTCGGCGACGATCCAGAGTTGGTCGGCGCAGGACTCAATCAGATAGCGGTCGTGCGAAACCATGATGACGGCGCCGGGGAATTCGTTGATCGCCTCCGCAAGCGCCGCGCGGCTGTCGATGTCGAGATGGTTGGTCGGCTCGTCGAGGATGATCATGTTGGGGCCGAAGAAGGTCGCCAGCCCCAGCAGCAAGCGCGCCTTCTCGCCGCCAGACAATTTCCCGACCTTGGTATCGGCCGCCTTGCCGGAGAATCCGATGGCGCCGGCGCGTGCGCGCACTTTGGCCTCGGGCGCTTCACCCATAAGCTTGCGGACGTGGTCGTAGGTCGAGGCATCCTCGTTCAATTCGTCGAGCTGGTGCTGGGCGAAATAGGCAATCGAGAGCTTGTCGGCACGCGTCACCTTGCCCGAGAACGGTGCGAGGCGGCCCGCGAGCAGTTTCACCAGCGTCGACTTGCCGTTGCCGTTGGAACCAAGGAGCGCGATGCGGTCGTCATTGTCGACGCGCAAGGTGACGCGGTTAAGCACGGGCGTGTTCGGATCGTAGCCGACCACGACGTTGTCGGCGGCGATGATCGGCGGCGACAGGATTTTCTCCGGCGCGGGAAAGCTGATCTCGCGCACGTCCTGGGTGACCAGCGCCGTGATCGGCTTCAGCCGCTCCAGCATCTTCACGCGGGACTGCGCCTGGCGCGCTTTCGAGGCCTTGGCCTTGAAGCGGTCGACGAAGGCCTGCAGACGGGCGCGTTCGGCCTCCTGGCGCTTGACCGCCTTGGCATCGAGCAGCTCGCGCGCCGCGCGCTGCTCCTCGAAGGAGGAATAGGTGGCCTTGTAGAGCGAGAGCTTGCCGCGCTCCAGATGCAGGATCTGGTCGACCGAGCTTTCCAGCAGGTCGCGGTCATGGCTGATCACGATCACCGTGCGCGGATAATGCGCAAGGTGATCCTCGAGCCACAGCGTGCCTTCGAGGTCGAGATAGTTGGTGGGCTCGTCGAGCAGCAGGAGGTCTGGGGCGGCGAACAGCGTGGCTGCGAGCGCGACGCGCATGCGCCAGCCGCCGGAGAATTCGGCGCAGGGGCGAAGCTGGTCGGTGGCGGAGAAGCCGAGGCCGGAGAGGATCGCGGCCGCGCGGCTCGGCGCCGAATGGGCGTCGATGTCGACGAGGCGGGTCTGGATCTCGGCGATCCGGTGCGGGTCGGTCGCGCTCTCCGCTTCGTGAAGCAGCGCGTCGCGTTCGAGGTCGGCCTTGAGCACGACGGAGATCAGGCTTTCGGGCCCGTTCGGGGCTTCCTGCGCGAGGCTGCCGACGCGCCAGCGTGGCGGCAGGGTGACCGTGCCGTGCTCGGCCGCCAGTTCGCCGCGGATCACCTTGAACAGGGTCGACTTGCCGGTGCCGTTGCGCCCGACCATGCCGACGCGCGCGCCCGGCGTGATCTGCACGGAACTCTGGTCAATCAGAAGGCGTCCGGCAAGGCGGATGGAGAGGTCGGTGATAGCAAGCATGCGGCCTTGTCACCGCAAGGCGCGTCGAACGCAACCCGTTTTTGCGTGAGCCTCGCGTCAGTGCGAATCGCGGTCGCGCTGCTTCAACTCGTCGAGGAGCTGTTCGAGATGCGTCGGGAGCCGTGGTTCGGGGCGCAGGCTCTGCTGAAGCCGCTCGCCCACGGCATCGCAAATCGAGCGGCTGGTGCGCCGGTCGATCTGTTCGCTGTCATTGGCGAAAAGGCCAGCCATTGTGGGGTTCCGTGTTCTCAAAGTGATGACACGGTACCAAGTCCTTGGCCCCCCAAATGGTTTCGCCGCTTGCGGAGATTGCCCGGCTCTCTAGTAAAAATTGCATGAAGCCGGGCAATAGCCGCCGAAATACGAAGCCCCGACGCAGGGGAACGCCGGGGCTTCGCTTGGAAGGTACCTGGGGGGCCTAGGTACCTCAGGAAGGTGCTGTCGGGCTCAGTAGCAGCGGTTGATCAGCCGCCAGCGGGGTCCCCAGGGGGTCGGGACCAGCCGGCGCACGTAGCAGCCGCCACAACCGTAGGAGACGGGGCCGCCGGCATAGAAGCGCGGTCCACCCCAGCCGTGATGCCAGCCACCGCCGCCGCCGTGCCAGCCCCAGCCGCCATGCCAGTGAGCGGAGGCGGAGGTCGGCGCCAGCGCGGCACCCAGCGCAACCGCGGCGACAGCGGCAAGCGAAAGTTTCCTCAACATGGTGATCTCCTAAAGACTGCCGGCGCGGGGCTATCGCGTCGATGGAAAGGCCGCCGAAACGGTCCGCTTGATGATCAGGCTTTGGTTTCGATAGGTCCAACCTTACGCCTGCGAGGCTGAACCAAGCCCTGAACGGAGCCTTCAGATTGGGTTCATCTGGGTGAAATCTCGGTAATCCATGACTAGATCCGGCGGGGCAGCCTGCGGCGAAGCGTCCGGGGGCGGTTTTGGCGGTCGCTTGCCGTCCGGCAAAGGCGCCGATATAAGCCCGGCAACTCCGAACCACCGCTTTCTTCTCAAGGACAAGATTATGGCCATCGAACGCACTTTCTCGATCATCAAGCCCGATGCGACCGCG
Organism: Bradyrhizobium sp. Mp27; assembly: GCF_029953005.1. NCBI lineage: Bacteria > Pseudomonadati > Pseudomonadota > Alphaproteobacteria > Hyphomicrobiales > Nitrobacteraceae > Bradyrhizobium > Bradyrhizobium sp. Mp27. The sequence continues at coordinate 26,659 of NZ_JASAUS010000108.1, forward strand.
CGTAACCTGACCGGTGCGGTCAACGCCGTGATCGAGAAGGCGGGCCTGCGCATCGTCGCGCAGAAGCGCATCCGCATGACCAAGGAACAGGCCGAGACCTTCTATGCCGTGCACAAGGCGCGCCCGTTCTTCGGCGAACTCGTCGAGTTCATGACCTCGGGCCCCGTGGTGGTCCAGGTGCTGGAAGCCGAGGGCGCCATTGCCAAGTACCGCGACGCGATGGGTGCGACCGATCCGTCCAAGGCCGCCGACGGTACCATCCGCAAGCTCTACGCAAAGTCGATCGGCGAGAATTCCGCTCACGGCTCGGATGCGCCGGAGACCGCCGCGATCGAAATCGCGCAGTTCTTCTCGGGCAACGAGATCGTCGGCTGATCAGCCGATAGGTTAATATCGACGGGGCGAAAGGACGTATTGTGAACTGGCTCTGGCAGATCTTCGATCCCGCTACGATCGGGGCATTCTTCACCCAGTTTCGCAACGAGATGGCCGAACCGACCTTCTGGGTTGCGGTTGCCAAGATCATCTGGATCAACATCCTGCTCTCCGGAGACAACGCGCTGGTGATCGCGCTCGCCTGTCGCGGCCTCAAGCCTCGGCACCGGCTGTGGGGCATGATCTTCGGCGCCGGCGCAGCCGTGCTGCTGCGGATCATCTTCACCGGCATCGTCGCGAGCCTGATGGAGCTGCCGTACCTCAAGCTCGTCGGCGGTCTCGCGCTGATCGTGATCGCGGCGAAGCTCCTGGTGCCGGAGAACGAGGACGAGGAGGGCGTCGAGTCCGCCTCGCATCTGTGGCAGGCGGTGCAGATCGTCGTCGTCGCCGACATCGTCATGAGTCTCGACAACGTCATTGCGGTCGCCGCCGCCGCCAATGGCAGCGTGCCGCTGCTGATCCTCGGCCTCGCGGTCAGCGTGCCGCTGATCGTCGCCGGTGCGGCCCTGATCATGGCGCTGCTGGCAAAGCTGCCGGTCCTGGTCTGGGCGGGTGCAGCACTGCTCGGCTGGATCTCGGGCGAGGTGATCGCGACCGATCCCGGCATCGCGCCGAAGCTGCACACGCTGTTCGACGGCCCGCTCGGTGCCTCGCTGGACAGCATGCTCGGCGCACTTCGCATCCCGCCGCAATTCGCCCACGGCGGCGGAGGCGGCGAATATCTCTGCGCAGCTCTCGGCGTCGTCGTCGTGCTGGTCGTCGGCAGCATCTGGCGCCGGCGCAGCCTGAGCGCCGCCGCGCTGGAGTCCTCAGAGCGTCACGCCAAGGCCTCGGCGGAGTAATCTCCACGGCATGATCTGGTTTTGCTTGCCTCTTCCCGGCGGGGAGAGGTCTTGCGCGCGATCATTCCGACAGAGGTTGCGACAGCAGCCGTCCCCACTGAACCGGTCATCATAGCTCCGCACGCCGGCGAGCTTGCCGTCTCATGGCGGACCCGCGCGTCAGGCGGTCACGCACAATGCGGCCGGGCCCTTCGTGGGTGACCCACAGCGCTCTCAACCTCTGCGCGATTTAGACTTTGACTTATTATAAACTACTGAAAATAAAGGCGTTTTTATTGACTTGGCGGCTCATGCCGCGGCACGTCGCTCCGGTATTTATTCCTGTCAAACCGGAAGCTGTTGAGAGATGTCGTCGAGAGCCACCTGCCGCCCTGTTGCTATTCTTGCCGCTACCGTCAAATCCCATCCGAAGTTCTCCAGACCGACTGCCTTCGTGGCCTCTCTGGTCTCCATCGCCTTGTTCGGCGACGGCTTTCTTCACCGCACCAGCGCGCAAAGCGCTGCGCCGGAGACCGCGACAGCCTTGCCGGCGATGACCGTCACCGCCGACGTGCCGAAGCAGCGTGCACGCCCGCGTTTGAACCCAAGTCGAAGGGCCGGCCGTCAAAGCGCGCCCGCGAATGAGCGGGCCAGGATGCAGGCGGAAGCGAAGCCCGCTGCCGCAAGGCCCGGCGCACTCCCGCCCTCCTACTCAGGTTGGCAGGTCGCCCGCGGAGGCCAGATCGGTTTGCTGGGCAACAAGGATTTCATGGACACGCCGTTCAACATCACGATTTACACGGCGAAGAAGATCGAAGATCAGCAGGCCAGCACGATAGCCGACGTCGTCAGCAACGACCCTTCGGTCCGTTTCACCGGCCAGACCGGCGGCATTCTCGACTCTTTCTTCATCCGCGGCTTTCCGATCGGCGAGGGGAATGTCGGAGAAATTGCCTTCAACGGTGTCTACGGTGTAGCACCGAACTACCGTGTCTTCACCGACTACGTCGAACGGATCGAGATCATCAAGGGCCCGGCCGCGCTACTTTACGGGATGGCCCCGAACAGCAGCGTCGGAGGCACCATCAATATCGTCCCGAAGCGTGCCTCTGATGTCGATCTCACACGGGTTACGACCGACTACGCGACGAACAGCCAGTTCGGCACGCATCTCGACGTCAGCCGACGGTTCGGCGAGAACCGCGAATTCGGAATCCGCGTCAATGGCAGCTATCACAATGGTGATACGCCGCTGGACAACCAGAACCGGGAGGCGCATGTCGGCGCCGCGGCGTTCGATTATCGCGGTGAGAAATTCAGAGCTTCGCTCGACTTCATCGATCAGGAAGAAAAGTTCGATGCGCCCACGAGACCGTTTCTGGTCGCAACAGGCGTAGCTGTCCCGACCGCGCCGGTCGGGAGGCGCAATGTCACGCAGGCCTGGGAATGGGCCAAGGTTCATGACAACTCGCTGCTGGCGCGCGCCGAATACGATGTGACGGAGTCCGTGACGGTGTTCGCCGACGGCGGTGGCGGCAGGACCCAGGTCGATCGCTTGTTCGGCACGCCGACGATCCTGAACGCGGCCGGCAACACCACGTCGACACCGGGACGCTTCAAATTCGATATCGACCGGAATGTCGCCGACGCCGGTGTGCGCGCCCGGTTTGAGATCGGCGCGATCAGTCACGCCGTGAGTTTCCAGGGCAGCTACTACACGGATCAGATCTCACGGGGCTCTGTGTCTGGGACGCCGGTTCTGTCCAACATCTATGCGCCGATCGCCCGTCCTGAGCAATTCGTTGCTGCTCCCGCGACTGTTCCGAAGCTTTCGGATACCGAACTGACCGGCCTTGCGCTGGCTGACACTTTGTCGGTTTTTCAGGAGCGCCTTCAGCTGACCGTCGGCGTGCGCCAGCAGGGGGTCAAGTCCAACAACTTCAATACCATCACGGGAGCGGTCACGTCCTCCTATGACCAGACGGCGCTCACGCCGATGGTCGGCCTCGTCGTCAAGCCCTGGAGCAACGTTTCGCTCTACACCAACTACATCGAAGGGCTCAGCAAGGGCGACATCGCACCGACGACCGCGAGCAATCAGGGGGAGGTTCTTGCGCCTTACTTCAGCAAGCAGCACGAGGCAGGCGTCAAGGTCGACTTCGGAATGCTGGCCACCACGATCAGCGTGTTCCAGATCACCAAGCCGTCGGGACAATTGGGTATCGACAGGATCTTCCGGGCCGACGCCGAACAGCGCAATCGCGGCCTGGAGTTCACTGTATTCGGAGAGGTGCAGCCGGGCATACGAGTCCTTGGCGGCGTGACGTTGATCGATGCGGAGCTGACAAAGACAAGCACGCCAACCAATCTCGGCAAGACGCCGATCGGTGTGCCTCAGGTGCAGGCAAACCTGTCCGCCGAATGGGACACGCCGTTCGCACCCGGACTGACGCTGATCGCAAACACCATCTATACGGGACACCAATATCTGGATGCGGCGAACACGCAGGTCGTTCCGGCCTGGACGAGGCTCGACCTGGGTGCCCGCTACAACACGCGGATCAATAACCGGCCGGTGACGCTGCGGGCCCTGGTTCAGAACGTGTTCGATACCAATTACTGGGCGGGCGTGGCGAGCTTCTCCGCATTGTCGCAAGGTGCACCGCGAACCCTGCTATTGTCGATGTCGACGGATTTCTGAGGCGGGTCGGCTTTGACGCGCGCGATGGCGATGTTGCCGGCCCCGAACCTCACCGGACGCGCACGGCGCGGGCTTCTGTGGGCTCATCGATGGCTCGGATTGCTCGGCGGCATCGTCGTGGTGCTGATCGGTCTCACGGGAAGCTTCATCGTCTTCTATCGGGAAATCGACGCCGCCCTGAACCCGGCGCTTTACACTCCCGCCGGTCAGGAACGAGAGGCTACGTTGAGCGAGGTGATGCGCGCGGCCGCGGCAGCGGATCCCGCGCCGATTGCCACGATCCTCGCGCCGGATCGGACCTGGCCGGTCTGGGTCGTGATACATGCGCATGAAACTGCGAAAGGCCGCTACCCGAATCGTTGGACGACCATGGTCGATCCTTCGAACGGGAAGGTGCTCGGGCGGCGTGACTACATCAACGCGTTCTCCCTCAAGGTTTATCGTCTTCACTACACGCTGCTGCTCTATGAGTGGTGGGGCAAAGAGCTGGTCGGCGTTGCCGGGTTCATGCTGCTCGGCTTGGCTATGTCAGGCCTCATCTTGTGGTGGCCGAGGCCGGGTCGATTCTGGCGATCGGTGTCGGTCCGCAGGGACGTTTCGCTGCTTCGATTTGTTTTCGACGTCCACGGAACGGCCGGCTTTTGGGCGCTGTTCGCGCTCACGGTGATCTCGATGACCGGCGTCGGGATCATCTTTCCCGACGTCGTGCGTCCCATCGTTGGCCTTGTGTCGCAACCGACAGCCGATCCCTCGCCGCGGATCGAAGCGCCGCCGTCCACGGGGACACCGCGGCTATCACCCGATGCGATCATGCGGAACGCGCAAGCGGCCAAGCCGGGCATGGCGGTTGCCATGCTGAGCCCGCCCACCGAAACGCGCAACACGTGGCGCGTGCAGTTCCGGGCTGAGGGTGCTGATCCCGCGGTACGTGCCCGAGGGGCGATCTGGCTCGATCCATGGAGCGGCGCAGTGGTGCACGATCGCACTTCGGCCGCGATGTCGATGGGGGATAGAGCTGGCCCCGGTTGTTTGGACAGCGCCCCGCTGGATTTAAGTGGATTCCTGCCGGGTTATGCTGAACGCGGGGCTTTACGGTTTTGTCGTTGCGTCGGGAGGGCGT
>NZ_JASAUS010000109.1:0-30913 GCF_029953005.1 Bradyrhizobium sp. Mp27
ACGCCTCAAGCACCTTGCGATCTTTCCTCGAAAGGTGGACTTCTCTTGCTTCGGGTATCATCCCGACCTTGAATCACGACTCACGTTCCAAGAAAAGTGGGTACTAGGGCGCGGCGGCTGCGGCCGCTGCCGTGGGTGCCGCGCTGACTTCGTGCGTCGTGACGCGTTGCTCGGCCTTCGCCGTGGCTGTGCCGCTGCCCTCGAACCGGGCGCGGTAGACCAGCACGTTCTCAATCACACGCTGGACGTAGTTGCGTGTCTCCGACAGCGGGATGCGCTCGACCCAGTCGACCGGATCGACCTTGGGGTCGCGCGGGTCGCCGCGCGCCTGTATCCATTCGCGCACCCGGCCGCGGCCGGCATTGTAACCCGCGAAGGTCATGATCTGGTCGCCGCGATATTCCGACAGCAGCGCGCTGAGCTCGGCCGCTCCCATCTGCGTGTTGTAGACGGGATCGGACACCATCCTGTCCCAGTCATAGGTCAGGCCAAAGCGCTTTGCGGTATCGCGGCCCGCCTCCGGCGTCACCTGCATGAGGCCGACCGCGTTGGCGGGTGACTTGTCGCGCTGGTCGAATGAGCTTTCGGTGCGCGCCACCGAATAGATCACGCTGGTCTCGATCGCGGGCGCGACTTGCTTGTGCTCGGGAATGCCGATGGTTGGGAAGGCGTAATGGTCCAGCGCTAGCCCGCGGGCCAGCGCCGACTTGCCGACCTGCAGCATCACGCGCGCATCGTTGCGCCGGCCGGCGAGCTCGCCGAGCGCCTCCAGCGCTGCGACGTCGGTGCTCTCCTTGGCAAAATCCTCGGCGTAATAGAACACCATGTCGCGCTCGCCGATGCCGTAGAGCATCTCGGCAGCGCGGACGCGCTCGTCCGCGGGCTGTGTGTCGGCCGCGGCCAGCACGGGCGAGGGCGGGCGCAGCTCGATCCCGTCGAGGCCGAGCCTGGCACGTGCGAGCTGGCCGTAATACGCGGTCGGATAGCGCGCGGCGGCCTGATAGCTCATGCGCGCATCCGTCGTCGCCCCCATCGCCTCGGCCGCGCGGCCGCGCCAGTAATGCGCACGCGACAGCGCGATCGGATTGGCCGAGCCTTCGTCGATCGCGGCGAAGTGCACCATGGCCGCCTTGGGATCATCGAGATAGCGCAGCGCGATCCAGCCGCACATGAAGTGGTAGTCGACGCGATAGACTTCCATCGCGGGCACCGCCGCCGCGCGCACCACGTCGTAGGCGGTCTTGAACTTGCCCTGGTCGAGCAGCTTTCGCGCGAGCAGGCGGCGCTCGCGCCACCAGGCATCGGTGTCCTGGGCCGCCATCATGTCGGGGGCGGCGGCCAGGATCACCTCGGCGGCGTCGTCGATGCGGTCGTTCTGGAGATGCCACTGCGCGCGGCAGAGGACGTAGCCCAGATCGCGGCGTGCTTCGGTCGAGACGTCCTCGAGATAATCCTTGGCCTTGTTGGCCTTGCCGGTGACCGCCGAGCAGGCCTTGACGATCGCGAGCGCATCTTCGCCAAGCCGCTTGGCCGCGCGCCTTGCAGCGGCGTAGTCCTTGGCGCCGAGGCGCTTGTCCATGCGGGCGCGATGATCGTCAGCGGTCAGGAGATCGCGGAACGCCTCGTAGGAATCCTCCTCGCTACGCTCGGACAGTTCGTCCGTGCGCCAGGCCTCGCGCACCAGGCGCGTAGCCCTGTCATTGTCGCCTTCACTCAGGAGCACGCGGGCGAGCGCGAACTTGCCCTTGGCGCTGGTCGGCCGGTCCATCGTGAATTTGTGCACGGTCGCTGCGTCGCTCTTCTCCTGCCACAGCCGCTCTTCGGCGCGGCGGCGGAGCAGGGCGCTGCTCGGCCAGTCCGCGTTGGCGGCGAGGAAGGCGGCGTAGCGCCTGAAAGGTGCCGTGCTCTCGGAATGGCGCAGCATGAACCAGTCGGCGAGCTTCTGTCCGGCCGGGTCGGCAATGCGGTCGCGCGCCGCGCTGGCGTCGTCGGTCTTGCCCTTGCGTGCGAGGTCGATGGCGTCCTTCAGCGCGCCGAGGTCGCCGGTGAGCGGCGGCGGCGCCGGCTTGTCCGAGGGCTCGTCGTCCTTCTTCGACTTGCGCTTGGCGTCGGCATGCTTGCCGTGGCGCGACTTGACCACAGCATGGCGCTGCTTGCCGGCCTTCGCCTCATGCGTCTTCTTCGACGCCGACGATTTGTGACTACTCTTCGCTGCCAGCTCGGTTGGGATCAAGGCCAAAGCGGCCACGGCAATGACACACGCGAGCGAGCGTAGGCACTGGTTCATTCGATGGTCCCCCTGCGAAACCACTACAAACCAAGGTCCGCGACGACATGCGGCTTGAGAATCAAAGACGACACCCAAAACGATGCCACGACATCGTTTCGCAGTCCTCACGCTCCTTCAACAATGCGGCAAAATACCGATGGGAACTCGGGAACTTCCGAAATGGCGGAAAGGGTAGCGTCTTTAACCTCTGTTAACGAATGGGGCTCGCGCGACGGTTGCGCGCGGTCAGGGGCGTCGCAAGGGCCAGATTGCGCGTGTTCCCGCTGCCAAAACCGGTGTATTGAGTTCCCAACCGGTCCTTTCAGCTCTTACCCCCACCGCTCATGCCACTTTTCAACCAGTCGATCAGGCGCAAGATCGTCGGGATCGCCCTCGGATTGATCGTCCTGATGCTGGTCACCTCGATTCTTTCGATGGTGATGTCGAGCCAGGTCGGCGTCCTCCTGGACGAGCTGACCAACCGCTACATCCCGGCCTATGGCGATCTGGCGCGCGCCAATATCCGCTCGCTGGAGCGGTCGGTGGCGCTGCGGCGTATGGTCATGATGAAGATGCAGGAAGCCCCGGACGAGGAGGCGTACGCTGCACGGCTGAAAGAGTTCGAGGAGGCCGACCGCAAGATCGAGGCGGAGACCTCTGACGCGCGCAGCCACATCAACGCGATCATCGACGATACCAGGACGCCCTCGGACAATGCCGCGCTGGCGCGGATCGACACCCGAATCGAGACCGCCGTCACAGAGCTGCGCCAGGGCATGAACGAGGCGCACGCCAAGCTCCTCAAGCAGATCGATGCCAAGCAGATGCCGGAGGCGCGCGGCACGCTGGAGCATCTCGACGCGCTGCGCGACCAGTTCAACCAGAGGATCGACGGCATTCGTGCCGACATGCTCAAGCAGGTCTATGCCTCGACGTCGACCGTGGTCGGTCACCAGCGGAAGGCGATCATCATCTCCGGCATCGTCACCATCCTCGCAGCGGTGGTCGGATTTGCCTTTGCGTTGCTGGTCTCGAGCGGCATCACGCGGCCGGTGCGCCTGCTGCTCGCCGGTACCCGCGAGGTCGAGGCCGGTCGCTTCGACAGGCCCATCACGGTCTCGACCCAGGACGAGATCGGCGAGCTTGCGGCCGCCTTCAACCGCATGACCGAGCAGTTGCGCCATAACGAGCGGATCCGCGAGACCTTTGGCCGCTACATCGATCCCAAGGTGGTGCAGGGGCTGATCGACCGGCCGGAGGTCGCCATCGACGGCCAGCGCCGGGTGATGACCATCATGTTCTGCGACATGAGCGGTTTCACCTCGATGAGCGAGGGCATGACCCCGCGCGGCCTCGTCAAGGTGATGAACCACTATTTCACGGTGATGTCCGGCCCCATCAGGAACCATCGCGGCGTCATCGACAAATACATCGGCGATGCCATCATGGCCTATTGGGGGCCTCCCTTCATCGAGGAGGACGAGCCGGCGCTGCTCGCCTGCTTCGCCGCCATCGACATGGCCGATCAGGTGCCCGTGCTCCAGAAGCAGTTGCCGGACCTGCTCGGCATCCGCGCCATGCCGGCGGCGTGCGACCTGCGGATCGGCATCGCCACCGGCGAAGTCCTGACCGGCAGCATCGGCTCCGAGCTGATGATGAGCTTCACCGTGATGGGCGACGCTGTGAACCTGGCTTCACGGTTGGAGGGCGTCAACAAGATCTACGGCACCCGCATCCTGATCTCGCAAGCCAGTGCGGACGCGATCGGCTCGAGCTGCGAGCTGCGCGAGATCGATCGTCTCGCGGTGGCCGGGCAGAGTGCGCCACAAGCCATTTTCGAGGTGATGAGCAAGGCGCACGGACTCAGCGTCCCGCAGCAGAGCCTGCGCACGCACTATGCAGAAGGCCTTGCCGCCTATCGCGCCCGGCGTTTCGACGAGGCTCGCGCCGCCTTCAACACGGCGCTCGAAGCCGTGCCCGGCGACGGTCCCTCGCGCACGCTGCTCGGCCGCATCGCGCAGTTCGAGGCCAATCCGCCGGACGCCAATTGGGACGGCGCATGGCGGCTGGAGCAGAAATAGCGGTCCTTGCCGGGCCGGCAGCGCCCTTGCCGGAAAAAACGCTTCTACTCGATAACGATGTTCGCAGTGACCTAATTCGCGGGCTTAGGTTAGTCGTCCCTTGAGGCGTTTGATGGGGACACGCCGATGACAGAACTTCAGGACAGGCTGGAACGGTTCGAGACGCTCACCGCCGAATGCGAGCTGATCGCCAAGCTCGCGACCGACAGCACCAAGCGCGAGTTCTATCTGAAACTCTCGGAGCAGTACCGTCAGCTGGCGGTTGATATGCGGAAGGTGATCGCGACCAAGGCTGCGGCCTGACGCCGATTGCAAGCCGTTCTTAATGTTTGGCGCGCATCCTTCGGGATGCGAGCGTCACGATCCATGATTGCTCGCGGTGGGAATGCCGAGGTCCGTTGCTGTGCAGCGTACCTCGCCACGTCGCTTTGCCGCTCCTTACCCGGGCAATCCCATGCGCCTTGTTGCAGTCCTGATTTTCGCGCTCATGACGGCCGCCTGCAATCAGGAGCAGGACATCACCGGCTCGACCCCGGTCTGTGCCATGCGCAACTACAGCTCCTACAATCCCCGCGACATGAACCAGTGCGTTGCCGCCTGCAAGGCGTGCGACCACGGCAACACCGTCACCTGCACCACGTCATGCACCCTCAAGGGCGCGCACTGAGCGGCGGCGCTGCCTGGAGCTGGGGCTGATGGTGCTCGGGCACCGGAACGATTCACATGGGTTCGTCATTGAAAGGGCAGGCAGGACGCGGAGTCCTATGGAATGGGTATGCTCGATCCCGGTCGGTTCCTGGTGTCGTGCTCGCATTGCGATGCATGGCCGATGGCGGCCAACGTCAAACGTTCGAGCTGGTCTTCGTCGCCGCACGAGGTCCGCTTCGTATGCCCGCGCTGTCGCCGCGAGGAGACCGCCATCATCTCGGCCTCTGGTGAGCTGACCCCGATCCGGCGCAGCGACGCCCCGCTGCGCGACGTCACCGCGGCCTGGGCTCAGGCGCAGCGGCCGAGAGGGCGGGCGTAACCCGCCCGTCACAGGACCAAGAGGGCGGGTGTAGTCAGCTCTGCGCAAGGCCTTGCGCGGCCTGTCTTTGGAACCCGGCCTAGGCCCACGCGTTTCCGCTCCGACATCAACGCATCGAGGCCCTACGAATGATCAGCGAGCATTTCGACACCCGCACCCGGATCAACATGAAGCTGGCGCTGGATCGGGTCTGCCGCAATCGCCCGGTCGGCGAGGACCATTGCTTTCGCAGGTCCGTTGCCGAGAACATCATCCGCTGCGCGCTCACGGGCCGCACCGGCATCGGCCAGCTCGTCGATGCCGGCGAGCGGGCAGTGATCAGGACGCGTGCCGAGCGGGAGCCGGCCTGATTGCGCCGGCTCAATCTCCGGTGCGGTGCTTTGCCCGTCATGCAACCGGCCGATTGACTCTCCGCTTGCCCGCCCCCTAGATTGGTCGGTGACGGTTCTCCTCACGGAGATCAAAAGGGAACGTGGTGCGAGGTTTTCCCGATACCGGGATATTCTCAACGCCATGGCTGCCCCCGCAACTGTAAGCGGTGAATCTTTCGTCATATGCCACTGGGAATCTCGGTCCTGGGAAGGCGACGGAAGGTAACGACCCGCGAGCCAGGAGACCTGCCGTCAGCCGTGGTCACACGCGAAAATGTCGGTCGGGGAGTACAGACATTAGCTTCACCGGAGCAATCGAACGCTCCGCCGTGAAACCTCGTTCGCTGTGACGTGCCACTGACGTCATACCGAGGTTACAAGAGTGTCCCGTATTGTCTTTGCCGCCAGGCGCTTCCGCGCCGGCGTTGTCGCGTTCGTTTCCCTGTATTCGCTCGATCCGTCCATTGCCCAGGCCCAGCAGTCGGCATCGCCCGATCTGCTGCCGCCGGTCGAGGTCGCGCCGACCGAGCGTCCGGCCAAGCCGCAAGTCGCGCGGCCTGTGCCCGACCAGCCCGAGCGGCGGCGCGTCGCTCGATTGCCGAAGCCCGAGCTGGCGCCGGCGTCGCCCCCGGTTGCCGGGGTATCCGCGGCCAACCTGTTTCCGACGGTCGTCGTCAGTCCGACGGGCGTTGTCACTCCGACCAATCTGGTTGCGAGCTCGGTGACGGTTCTGACCGCCAGAGACATGGAGCGTGATCAGCGCCGGACCGCATCCGATGCAGTGAGCGCCGTTCCAGGCCTCAACCTCGTGCAGACCGGCGGTCCCGGCGGACAGACATCGATCTTCACACGCGGAACGAACTCTAATCACACCAAGGTTTTGATCGACGGCATCGACGTCAGCGATCCTAGCAACCCGAACCGCTCGTTCGATTTCGGCCAGCTGCTCACCTCCGACATTCAGCAGATCGAAGTCCTGCGTGGTCCGCAGAGCGGTCTCTACGGCGCAGATGCGCTGGGTGGCGTGATCTCCATCGTGACGAAGAAGGGCGACGGTCCCGCCCGCGCGACCGGCTCGATCGAGGGAGGCTCGTTCGGAACGTTCAACCAGACGGCAGGTCTGAGCGGTTCACAGGACCACTTCAACTATGCCTTCAACGTTGCGCATTTCCACGCGAACGACGTGCCGGTGACGCCGCTCGAATTGCTGCCGCCGGGTCAGAAGGCGATCGGCAACTACTACGACAATATGACCTATTCCACGAAGCTTGGCGCCGAATTGAGCGAAAACCTGACGCTCAATGGGGTGGCGCGGTACACTGACGCCACCCTGCGCTTTACCGGAGACACCTTCGATCCCGTCACATTCGCGAGCTTTCCCGCGGCCGCGCAAAGCACGCAGACGGTGCACCAGCTCTTCACGCGCGGGGAGGCGGTCTGGTCCGCTCTCGACGACCGGATGAAGAGCTATTTCGGCGTCAACTACACCAATCACTGGAACTACAACATCTCGCCCGGCAACGCGATGGCCACGATCACGACCGGCGATCGCGTCAGGTATGATTGGCACACCACGACCCAGCTCGCGCCCAACAACAATGTCATCATTGGCGCGGAGCATGAGATCGAAACACTGCAAACGGCGACGGTCTCGGCGCAGAACGTCAACAAGGCCGGATATATGGAGCTGCAGTCCCAGTTCCGGGATCGCGTCTTCTTCACGGCCAACGTCCGGCAGGACGACAACGAACGGTTTGGAGACCATCCGACCTTTCGTCTGGCGTCTGCCGTGATCGTGCCGGTCACGGATACGAAGTTCAAGGGAAGCTACGGCACGGGGTTCAAGGCGCCGACGCTCAACCAGCTTTACGTCAGCTTTCCCGCGTTCTTCTTCTTTGCAAATCCCAACCTCAGGCCCGAGGAAAGCGTCGGATACGACGCCGGCTTCGAGCAACCCTTGTTTTGCGATCGCGTTCGCTTCGGGTCGACCTACTTCCGCAACAACATCACGGACCTGATCCAGAGCACGTTCGATCCCGTGACATTCACGAGCACCAACACCAATATCGGCAAGGCGATCACGGAGGGTACGGAGAGCTTCGTCGCGGCGGCGATCACCGACCGGCTTCGCGTTCGTGCCGACTACACTTTTACCCGCGCGGTGGATGCGACGACGGGACTGGAGCTGCTGAGGCGTCCGAAGGAGAAGTGGAGCGCAAATGTCATCTGGAATCCGATCGACCCGCTCACATTGTCCGCAACAGTGTTGCACGTCGGGAGTTTCGTCGATGGCAACCGTGACTTCAGCATTCCGCGTCTGCTGGCTCCGGCCTACACCGTCGTCAACGTGGCGGCCGAATATCTGGTCACCGACCAGGTGAAGGTGTTTGGCCGGGTCGATAATCTCGCCAATGTGCACTATCAAAATCCGACCGGCTTTCTGCAGCCGGGACTGGGCGTCAATGGCGGCATTCGCCTGGCGAATTACGACGTCAGATAGTGAGAGAAGCCTCATGACAACGGCCGATCCGCTCATGGACCTGATCGCAAGCCGGCTTGCCGACGCTGAGGCCGGCTGGAGCGTCGGCACGTTCGGTGCCATTGCCGAGTTCACGCGCGAGCCCAATGAGGCCTTCGATATGGAGCAGTCGCGCAACGGGATCAGCGTCGTGACGCAGAAGGGTGGGATACGCGTTGTCTCCCACCCGGATCTGCGCCTGATCGCATCGGAATCGCCGACCACGGAGAGCTGGAGCCACCGCATCGCGCTGTGTCTTCCTCATGAAGCCAGCGCCATGAGTGGTCGTACCGTGCTGACCGAGCTCGGTCCGGATATCGAGGCGCTCCTGACAAGGGATCGCAGCGGCATCCTCTTCGACCTTGGCCTCGGGACGTTGCAGATCGACGCCTACATCCGCGTCAGCGATGCCGATGCCGTCGCCGCACTCAGGAGCCGCACGGGCCAATCCGTGTTCTCGCCCGAAAGCGATGCCATGCGAATCATTCTGGCCGCCAATCCGCACCGCGTCTTCATCAGCCGCATCGGGCGCGCCGAGGTATTCCAGCCGATCCCGCCGCCGGGCGGGCGAAGCCCTGACGGCCCGCACACCCACGTCCTGCCAAAGCTGCTCGCGCATGGCCGCACCCATGCCGCCACCGAGCCGCTGCCTGAGGGGTGGATCCCCTGCGCGCATCTCTATCCGGCCCATCCGCTGCGCGATCAATTTGGCGGCAAGCGCGCTTTCCGGCCGGATCATCACGCAGCCTTCCAGGCGCTGCTCGAACTCTATGGGCTGCCGGAGCTAACCGCGTGCAAGAGGGCCGTGATCGACGCGGTCGCGAAGGAGCGGGGACCTGAGACGGTGATGCTTCCATCCGATCGCACGGCGCGCGCCACCGTTCGCGTGGCCTTGCGCCAATTGGCGGCCATCGAACCGCACGCCGCGACAGTCGCCGCCTGGCTTGCCGTCGACCGGCGCGATCCAGCCGAGACCGAAGATCCCATGGAGGCTCTTCACTGAGTCAGACGTGATGCCGCGTTCCAGCAAAATGTGCTACAAATCCCACAAGGAGATCGTTCCATGACTGTCACCATCCTGCCGCCCCACGCCGACCGTTTCCGCCTTCATCCGGTCACCTCGCGCCTTGCGCCGATGTTCTGCTTCGCGTTGCTGACTGTGTCATGCGCGCTCGCGAGCTTCGCGCTTGCCTGCGCGACGCCGTTTGCGGCGTTCGCCGTCGTCGCCGCCGCGATGCTGCCGATGCGTCCGGCGCTGCTCGTCGTCACCGGCGCCTGGCTCGTAAACCAGACCATCGGCTTCGGCGTGCTGCATTATCCCATCGATGGCAGCACCATCGCCTGGGGCTTTGTCATCGGTGCGGCCGCGCTACTGTCGACGGCAGCGGCATCGACCGTTCTCCGCCTGCTGCCGCAGGGCCGCACGCCGCTGATGTTGGCCATCGCGCTCGTCGCCGCCTACGCCGCCTATGAACTCGCGCTGCTCGCCGCGACGCCGTTCCTTGGCGGAGAGGGCGCGTTCACTGCGGCCATCGTGACGCGCATCGGGCTGACCAGCGCCGTCTGGCTCGCCGGCCTCGTCGCCGCCTGCGAGATCGTCCGCCTGGTCGATCCGTTCGGGCGCAAGGGCGCAATGTCGGCCTGAGTGGCTGACTGGTAGCCCGGATGGAGCGAAGCGAAATCCGGGGCCGCCCGCCCGGCATGCGCAGCTTTCCCGGATTGCGCTGCGCTCCATCCGGGCTACGAGAAGTGAGGCCCGCGCGGCTCAAGCGCGTAGAACAGCAGCATCGCGCTGACCGACAGCAGTCCGAAGATCGTCAGCGCATCCATCAGCCCGCCGGCGGTTTCGGCTTCTTGGCGACCCCGAGCGCGTGAAAGACGGCGGGCTCCATCACCGGCCACAGCGCGGCCGTCGCGGTCAGGACGGTTGCCACGCACATCGCGGCCAGCAACGACGATCGGATTTTCAGGCCTGATGTCCGCGATTGCCACACGATCCAGCCCCATGCGCAGAGCACGATTGCGATCGACAACTTCGTCATCAGGCCGTGCGCGTGATCGAGCGCGGCGATCAGGCTTCCGGCGCTGGCGAGCACGACAGCGGGCAATGTGAAGGGCAGCACACAGCACGCCGTGCAGGCCGCAGCGGCGACCGCAGTCGCAACCGCCGTGCCTGCGGCCTTGCCGCCGCTTGGCTCTGCCTTCGCCGCGCAGCCGCATCCCGGCGAGGTCTCGGACGGAAGATTGCAGGACGGTCCAATAACGCTCATGTGATTCTCCTCATGCTTGTGCGTCGCGGACCCGATCGCTACGCCCTCAAGCCACTTGAGGTTCAAGCGATAAGTGAGAGCTTCCATGCGAATTGGCGTCCTCGCCAAAGCGGCCGGCGTCTCGGTCCCCACCATCCGCTATTATGAGAGCGTCGGCCTGTTGATGCGGCCGGCACGGCAAGGCGGCCAGCGCGTCTATGGCGAACAGGCTCTCGGTGCGATCCGCCTCATCAGGCACTGTCGCAATCTCGATTTCTCGATCGACGAGACGCGTGAACTCCTCGCGTCGGTGCAGCGATGCGGGCCGTGCATTGAAACGAGGACCTTTGCGGAGAAGCACCTCGGTGCGATCAGGACGAAAATTGCGGAGCTGCGTGTGCTGGAAGCGACGGTGGCGTCGCTGGTGAGCGGCTGCGAGGCGACATGCAGCGGCAGCGTCGCGCCGGACTGTGTGATCTTGCAGTCGGGCCGTGGGTCACACAGCGCGCCAAGCTGAAGAGCGCTCCAGGATTGAACCGGACTCGCATTCGCTTTCGCCGAGGTCGAGAACCCGTTCCCGTGGATGTCCGAGGCAATGGATATGAAGAAGGAGAAGAACTTCTTCGAGACTCGCGTCATCGAATACCAGAATGGTGGTGCGCTGACTTGGGAATAGCACCGATCATGGCTATGCCGCGGGCGTGCCTCCTGTGCTTAAACGGTGGCACGCGTACGACTGCAGGGGGATGAGGTGGAGATCCGACGCGACGATCCGACGGCGCCCTATGTCGCCGACTTGTTGGCACATCATCTTGAGGAGCTGCGCAGCGTCATGGCCGAGCGCGCCTTCGCTCTCGATGCCACCGGCCTTTCGGCTGCCACCGTAACCTTCTGGACGGCTTGGCAGGACGATGTCCTGCTCGGGTTCGGTGCGCTGAAGGAGCTGGATCATACGCATGGCGAGGTGAAGTCGATGCGTGCCGCTCCCGCTGCACGGGGCACCGGGGTAGGGCGCGCACTGCTGAGCCATATCATCGCTGAGGCCCGCAGGCGGGGTTACGTGCACCTCAGCCTGGAGACCGGCACGGTAGCCCTGCACGCGCCCGCCATCTCGCTCTACCGCAGCGCCGGTTTTGTCACCTGCGCGCCGTTCGCCGACTATGAGGCAAGCCCGCACAACCAGTTCATGCGGCTCGACCTGACGGATTGAACTGGGCGCTTCGCGTTCATCACTCCCGCCTCAGGATGACGGGGTTGGTGCTGCGGGCCGCCGCGACTCAGGTGAGGCACACTCCGTTCCTGCGACCCGCGCTTGGGCGCGACGGGACAGATTTGAAATCTCAAGTTGTGGATTGTCATAATCACGAGGGTATCGCGGTAAGCCAACCCGTGTCTTCCCGGTAACGATTGTGCTGTCCCTGCAACACTCATCTTGGATTAAACCCTTATCTCCGTCCGTTCGCATCAGCGCCGCTTTTTAGCCACACCCGAACATGAATAAAATCGCTCTAAAGTTTGAAGGGCATCGGCGGTCTTCGAAGGACGGAAAATCCCAAGGTCGATTCAAATCTTGGCTCTGATTTTTCGGGTCTTAAAGGGTTGGCCGGGGAAACTGGTTTGCGATGGACGCAAAGACCGACATCAAGCAGAGGCTGCCGAGCCGTCACGTGACGGAAGGCCCGACGCGCGCGCCGCACCGGTCCTACTTCTACGCCATGGGTCTGACCACCGAGCAGATCCACCAGCCCTTCGTCGGCGTCGCCTCCTGCTGGAACGAGGCCGCCCCCTGCAACATCTCCCTGATGCGCCAGGCCCAGGCGGTGAAGAAGGGCGTCGCGTCGGCAGGCGGCACCCCCCGTGAATTCTGCACCATCACCGTCACGGACGGCATCGCCATGGGCCATGACGGCATGCGCTCGTCGCTGCCGTCGCGCGAGTGCATCGCCGATTCCGTCGAGCTGACCGTGCGCGGCCACGCCTATGATGCGCTCGTGGGCCTTGCCGGTTGCGACAAGTCGCTGCCGGGCATGATGATGGCGATGGTCCGTCTCAACGTACCCTCGATCTTCATCTACGGCGGCTCGATCCTGCCCGGCAATTTCCGCGGACAGCAGGTCACCGTGCAGGACATGTTCGAGGCGGTCGGCAAGCACTCGGTCGGCGCCATGTCGGACGAGGACCTCGACGAGATCGAGCGCGTGGCGTGCCCCTCGGCGGGCGCCTGCGGCGCGCAGTTCACCGCCAACACCATGGCGACCGTCTCCGAGGCGATCGGCCTGGCGCTGCCGTACTCGGCCGGCGCCCCGGCACCCTATGAAATCCGCGACGCTTTCTGCATGACCGCGGGCGAGAAGGTCATGGACCTGATCGCCTCCAACCTCCGGCCGCGCGACATCGTCACACGGAAGGCGCTGGAGAACGCCGCCGCCGTGGTCGCGGCGTCCGGCGGCTCGACCAATGCTGCGCTGCACCTGCCGGCAATCGCGCATGAGTGCGGCATCAAGTTCGACCTGTTCGACGTCGCCGAAATCTTCAAAAAGACACCATATGTCGCGGATTTGAAGCCGGGTGGCCGTTATGTCGCCAAAGACATGTTTGAAGTAGGTGGCATACCGCTTCTGATGAAGACGCTGCTCGACAACGGATTTCTCCACGGCGACTGCATTACGGTCACCGGTCGAACGATCGCCGAAAACCTCAAAAGCGTTAAGTGGAATCCGCACCAGGATGTGGTGCACCCGGCAGACAAGCCGATCACCGTCACCGGTGGTGTGGTTGGTCTGAAGGGCAATCTGGCGCCAGAAGGTGCGATCGTGAAAGTCGCGGGAATGTCTAACCTGAGGTTCACCGGTCCGGCGCGATGCTTCGACCGGGAGGAGGACGCCTTCGAGGCCGTCCAGAACCGCACCTACAGGGAAGGCGAAGTCATCGTGATCCGCTACGAGGGCCCCAAGGGCGGTCCCGGCATGCGGGAAATGCTCCAGACCACCGCTGCGCTGACCGGCCAGGGCATGGGCGGCAAGATCGCGCTCATCACCGACGGCCGCTTCTCCGGCGCCACCCGCGGCTTCTGCATCGGCCATGTCGGGCCGGAAGCCGCCATCGGCGGCCCGATCGGGCTGCTCGAGGATGGCGACATCATCGAGATCGATGCGGTCGCAGGTACCCTTAACGTAAAATTGAGCGACCAAGAGCTCGCCCAGCGCAAAACCAAATGGAGCGCTCGCGCGACTAACCACACGTCCGGTGCGCTCTGGAAGTATGCTCAGCAGGTTGGACCAGCGGTCGGTGGGGCAGTAACCCATCCGGGCGGCGCGCACGAGAAACAGTGCTATGCGGATATCTAGGCGTGCCATAGTTGCGTTTGTGTTGGGGGCCGGAGCGCTGGCCGCGCCGGCGCTCGCCTTTGACGGCTCGGCCAGCGAGGATGCGGCCCTCCCGGTCGTAACCGCCTTGCCGGGCGCCGCGGGTGCCGTGCGCAGCAAGGTGGCGGCACCGGCGACCACGCCCCAGGAAACCTCGCTCAGCGCCCTGCAATATGCCGCCGAAGGCGGTCATCCCGGCGCTCAGTTCAAGCTCGGCCGCATGTATGCCAATGGCGACGGCGTCGCCCAGGACGATGTGCGCGCCTTCGAATATTTCAGCCGCATCGCCAATGCGCATGCCGAGGACAGCCCGTCGGCGCCGCAGGCGCAGGTCGTGGCCAACGCCTTCGTCGCGCTCGGTCGCTACTATCTGAGCGGTATCCCGAACTCGAAGATCAAGTCGGATCCGGACCGGGCGCGGGAGATGTTCTCCTATGCGGCCTCCTATTTCGGCAATGCGGATGCGCAGTACGATCTCGCCCGGCTGTATCTGAAGACCCCGGACGCTTCGCGCGAGGATTTCCGCTATGGCGCGCGCTGGCTCGGCCTTGCCGCCCAGAAGGGCCAGCACGAGGCGCAGGCGCTGCTCGGCCAGATGCTGTTCAATGGCGACCGCCTGCCGCGGCAGGCCGCGCGCGGCCTGATGTGGCTGACGCTGGCGCGTGACAGCGCCGGTATCGAGGAAACCTGGATCAAGGAAAGCTACAATCGCGCTTTCGCCAAGGCCTCCGACGACGACCGCGCCATGTGCCTGCAAATGCTGGAACAGTGGGTGCAGGGCGTTCAGGGCCGCCGGTAGTAGGTACTACCCCCGCCGGGTAAGGTTAGCCCGCGGCTGCGCAAAGCGCAGTCCGCCGGCGCCATCCTCCAGGCATCGGCTCAAGCCGCCTCCAGATCCAGATCCGCCCATACCGGCACGTGGTCCGACGGCTTCTCCCAGGCCCGCACATAGCTGTCGATGCCGACATTGGCGAGCCGGTCGCTGGCCTGTGGCGACAGCAGCAGATGGTCGATCCTCAAGCCATGGTTCTTCTGCCAGGCGCCGGCCTGGTAGTCCCAGAAGGTGTAGAGCCCGGGCTCGTCGGTGACCGCGCGCAGGGCGTCGGTGAGGCCGAGGCCCAGCAGGGACTGAAAGCTCTCCCGCGTCTCGGCCTTGAACAGGGCGTCCTCGGTCCAGGCGGCGGGATTATGGACGTCGCGGGCATGCGGGATGACGTTGAAGTCGCCTGCGAGGATCAGCGGCTCCTCGGCCTTGAGGCGCTCCCTCGAATACTCAAGAAGCCGCGACATCCATTTGAGCTTGTAGGGATATTTCTCGGTCCCGACCGGATTGCCATTGGGCAGATAAAGGCAGGCGATGCGCAGCACCCCGTGCTTGAGCGTGACCACGCCCTCGAGGAAGCGGGCATGGGCATCCTCGTCGTCGCCGGCGAGGCCCGACTTGGTCTCGTCGAATCGGAGCTTCGAGAGCAAAGCGACGCCGTTGAAGGTCTTCTGACCGTGGGTGACCACGTTGTAGCCGAGCGCCTCGATCTCCAGCCGCGGGAAGGCCTCGTCGACGCATTTGATCTCCTGCAGGCAGACGATGTCCGGCTGGCACTCCTTCAGCCAGGTCAACAGCAGGTCGATCCGCTGCCGGACCGAGTTCACGTTCCAGGTAGCAACTCTGATGGGCATTGGTGGGGCTCCGGGCAGGGGCCATGGTTAGAACAAACTGCAAACGCGCCCGTCAAGGACGCCGCAAAATCTCCCACAAAATTAACCCGGCTTAAGCCGGGCTCGGGCCATTGATACCGAAAAGGTTTTCGAATGGGATGGCCGGACAAATCCATGAAGCAAGCTGAGCCGCGCGACGGCCTGATCGGCGCGTTCCTGTACTGGCTCGGCGGCTTCGAGATCGAGGACGGCCTGACCGCCGATCTCAGCGAGCGCGAGCTGCGCCGCATCCGCGCCAAGCAGATCGACGCGGTGATGCGCGCGATCCCGGTGACCATGGCTGTCACCATGCTCAACGTCGCCATCGTGCTGATCCTGTTCTGGGGCAGGGGCTGGAACGATTTCCTCGCAATCTGGGGCATGACCCTCGCCGTCACCGCCTCGCTTGCCGTGCGCGCGTGGCGGCGGTCGCATCAAAGCCCGCCGCAGGAAGCATCACCGCGCGCCGCGCGGCAGATGCTTCGGCAGGCGTTCTTCCTCGCGGCCATCTGGGGCACGCTGCCGCTCGCGCTGTTCAGCCGGGTCGAGCCGACCAGTCAGCTCATCCTGGCCTGCCTGATGGTCGGCATGATGTCCGGCGGCGCCTTCACGCTGTCGACCTTCCCGCGCGCGGGCCTCGTCTATCTCGCGACAGTGACGATGGCCTGCGCCGGCGCGCTGTTCCTGTGCGGCACCGGCCCGTATCTGCTGACCGCGGTGTTCCTGCTGCTGTTCGCGTTCTTCATGGCGCGCAACATCGTCTCGCAGGGCAATCTGTTCCTCGGCAATCTCAAGGCCCGGCTCGAGCTCGAACGTCAGACCGAGATCATCTCGCTGCTGCTGAAGGACTTTCAGGAGAACGCCAGCGACTGGTTGTGGCAGACCGACGCCGAAGGGCATCTCGTCGACGTGCCCCAACGCTTCGCCGACGTGGCGCAGCTGCCGCTTCCGCTGCTGAAGGGCTCGCATTTCGTCGATGTGCTCGACATGCTCTGTCCCGACGACAAGAGCGCGGCCTACAACGTCGTCGGCCTGATGGAGCAGAGCGAGCCGCTGCACGAGATGAACCTCAAGGTCGTCGCCGGCGGCGAGGCGCGGCTGTGGTCGCTGACTGCGAAGCCGGCCTACGACCGCGACGGCCAGTTTCTCGGCTATCGCGGCTTCGGCCGCGACGTCACCGAGCGCTGGCGCGCGGAAAAGGCGGAGGCCGAGAGCCGCGCGAAGTCCGACTTCCTCGCGGTGATGAGCCACGAGATCCGCACGCCCATGAACGGCGTGCTCGGGCTTGCCAGCATGCTGCTGGAAACCAAGCTCGATCCGGAGCAGCACGAGGCCGTCACCTCGATCCGGGAGTCCGGCGACAATCTCCAGCGCATCCTCAACGATATCCTCGATCTGTCCAAGCTCGAGGCCGGACGCTTCGCGTTCGAGGCGATCGACTTTGCACCGCAGGCGCTGGTCGAGACGGTTGCGACCGTCGTGCGCGCAGGCGCCAAGAGCAAGGGGCTCGCCGTCAAGGTCGAGCTCGATCCGAACCTGCCGCCGACGCTGCGCGGTGATGTCGCGCGGATCCGGCAGGTGCTGCTCAACCTCGCCTCCAACGCGGTAAAGTTCACCGACGAAGGCGAGGTGACGATCAAGGCCACCTGCCAGGCGCGCCGCGATCTGCTTGCGACCGTCGAATGGACCGTGACCGACAGCGGCATCGGCATTGCGCCCGAGAAGCTCGGGGAGCTGTTCTCCGACTTCGCGCAGGCCGACGCCTCGATCAGTCGCCGCTTCGGCGGCACCGGGCTTGGGCTTGCGATCTCACGGCGCATCATCGAGCAGATGGGTGGCACCATCGGCGTCACCTCGACGCCGGGCGAGGGCTCGACCTTCCGCTTCACGCTGGTTCTGCCCTGGAGCCAGGCGCAGGCCTCCGACCAGGCGGCGGGCAGCGACGAAGCGGACGAGCTCAAGGCGCGGATCGCGGGGCTCGACCGGCCGCTGAAGGTGCTGGTTGCCGAGGACGATGCCGTCAACCGCATGGTCGTGACCAAGATGTTGGGGGCGTTCGACGTCGAGCTGCGCGTCGTCACCGACGGCGTCCAGGCGGTCGAGGCTGCCTCGGAGAGCGACTACGATGTCGTGCTGATGGACGTGCGCATGCCGGACATGGACGGCCTTGCCGCGACGCGGGCGATCCGCGCGCAAGGTGGGCGCTTCGAAGCCTTGCCGATCGTCGCGCTGACTGCCAACGCCTTCCCCGAGGACGTCAAGATCTGCCGCGAGGCGGGCATGTCGGACTTTTTAGCAAAGCCGTTGCGTAAGCCCGCACTCGCCGCCGCCTTGCTGCGCGCGCTCGACGGCCACATGATGTCGGAGGGCGCGCCGCTTCAGCCGGAGCTGACGCCGCTCGACGTCGAGTGGACGGACGAGGAAAGGCAGATGACCGGCGTTTAGCCGGTCAGATCGAGAGGCTGGTCCCGCAGCCGCAGGACGGCTACGGGCGCGTGCGCCGGTAATGTAACGCGGCGCCGTTACAGTTTTCCATAGACGCGCCCGGCGACCGCCTTCAGGCGCTCGACCGAGCCGGACTCGGGATGCGGCTTGACCGGCGCGAACAGGATCGAAGCCTGCCTGCCGTTCTTCCAGACATAGATGTTGACGGCGTTGCCGTTGCCCTTGGTGCAGGAATGCTCGCCGAACGCTTCGCTGCCGAACTCGGGTATCGTCACGTGTTTGCACGGGCCCGTGCGCTTCATCATGCCGATGACGGTGTCGCGCGAGATCGCGATCACCGCGACCGTCATGGTGTTGGCCTCGCGATCGAACATCATGCAGCTGCCGGCGCCGGTCCGCTGGACCGTCAGCGTGCCCTTGTCGAGAAAGCCATCGGCATCCGCGGCCGCGAGCCACTCGCAATTGCCGAACCGCTCGCTGCTCTTGCTCACGTTGGCGATGGCAACGCGCGCGGCTTCGGTGATCGGCCCGAGCAGCGCGTCGTCGGCACGCCGGCCGATCGGATAGACGCTGATCTGCAGAATGTAATCGCCGGACAGGGCGACGACCGAGGCCTCCTGGCGCTCTGCGCCGGCGGCGCTCGTTCCGCCCTGGCCTTCGTCGCCGATCCCCGCGACTGCGTTAAGCGGCATGCGCTCACCAAGCGTCTTGACGAAGGTCGCGTACAATTCCCTGGCGCGGTCCTTGTCGGGATTGCGGAACACCGTCAACATCATCGTGTCGCCGCGCCCGCCCTGGTAGATGCAGCCGCGGCCGTCCTGATTTGAAATCAGTGACCATTTGAGCGCCGGCATCGCGCGGGCGAGCTCCTGGGCGCTGATGAACGGGCAGGTTTCGGCCGCGCGCGCGGGAAGCACCGGGACGGCTGCGATTGCAAGGAATAGAGCGAGGCAACAGAACAGACGATCAATAATGCGCATTGGATAATTTACTGCTGCTATTGGCGCCGCTAACGAGATTCGAACGCTCTCGAATGATTGGACTGCGGCAGGGGGCCGCTTCGGCGTCAGACTGTATCGGACCCGCCGGGCCCCCGCTCTTGGGGACCTCGCGACGATCGCAACTTACCCCTGATTTGCCCGACGCGTCAAACGCTTTGCGTAAAATCCGAAGCGCATCGTGCCGGCTCCCGGCTACTTTGCATGGGGTTGTTTTTCAGATTTTTAAGTCGGGCTAGATCGAGAAGCTGGTCCCGCAGCCGCAGGACGCCGTCGCATTGGGATTGTTGACGCGGAACGAGGCGCCGATCAAATCGTCGACGAAATCGACCTGCGAGCCCGCCAGGAACGGCTGGGAGGCGGAATCGACCAGCACAACCGCATTCTCCTGCTCGATCACGAGATCGTCGTCGGTGCGGTCGCGGTCGATGTCGAACTTGTACTGGAAGCCCGAGCAGCCGCCGCCCTCGACGGAGATGCGCAGCATCGCGCCAGAACCTTCGCCCTTGAGGATCTCCCCAATCCGGCGTGCGGCGCGGTCACTGATGGTCACGTCAGTCGTCATAGCTCGTCTCCGATAGTCCCGCGGTCACACCAAGTTCACTTACCCAATTCATTTGGTATCCCGCGTCCGGCATAGTTAAGTGCAAGCATACGCAGAATCAAATGGATAGGGACTAAATTCGTCGTGTCCGTCGGAATGGCAGCCCCCCGTGCGCCCTATGCCTGCGACCCCGACCTCAGCCGCGGCCGGCTGGTCGCGGAGCCGCCGAGCCGGACCCGCAGCCCGTTCCGGCGGGATTGCGACCGGGTGATCCACTCCACCGCGTTCCGCCGCCTGAAGTACAAGACCCAGGTCTTCGTGTTCCACGAGGGCGACCACTACCGCACCCGGCTGACCCATTCGCTGGAGGTGGCGCAGATCGCTCGCGCCCTGGCCCGGCAGCTCGGGCTGGACGAGGACCTCACGGAAACGTTGGCGCTGGCTCATGATCTCGGCCATCCGCCGTTCGGGCACGCCGGCGAGCGGGCGCTGGATGCCTGCCTGAAGGATTTTGGCGGCTTCGACCACAACGCCCAGACCTTGCGGGTCGTCGCGTCGCTCGAGCACCGCTATCCGGAGTTCGACGGTCTCAACCTGACCTGGGAGTCGCTGGAGGGCATCGTCAAGCATAACGGCCCGCTGACGGATCGGAGCGGCGCGCCGGTCGGGCCCTATCGCGAGCATGGCATTCCGGTCGGCATCGCCAACTACATCAAGACTTACGATCTCGAATTGTGGAGCTTCGCCTCGCTGGAGGCGCAGGTCGCCGCGATCGCCGACGACATCGCCTATGATGCCCACGACATCGATGACGGTCTGCGCGCCGGCCTGTTCCATCTCGATGATCTCAAGGTGATGCCGCTGACCGCGGAGATCATCGCCGAGACCTCAGCGCATTATCCCACTCTCGAAGACGTCAGGCGTGGCGCCGAGCTGGTGCGCGAGCTAATCTCGCACCTCATCGGTGCGGTGTATTCGGAGGCGCAGGAGAACCTCGCCGCCGTGAAACCGCAGTCGGCCCAGGATGTGCGCCGGCAGAGCCGGGCGCTGGTCACGTTCCCGGCGGCGGTTGCCGAGGAGGAGGCCGCCATCAAGCGCTTTCTCTATCAGCACATGTACCGCCACAAGCGGGTGATGCGGGTGATGGGGGAGGCGGAACAGATCCTGTTCGACCTGTTCGCGAAATACCTGACATCGCCCGGTGAGCTGCCACCGGAATGGCTGCTGGGGGCGGAGGCGGACAATGAGGGCGACCGGGCTCGCCGGATCGGCAATTTCATTGCCGGAATGACCGACCGTTTCGCCCTGACCGAGCACCAGCGGCTCTTTGACTCGACCCCGGATTTGCGTTAGGCGGCGGCCATGCCCGACACATCCTCAGCACTGCACCTGTTCGCCGACGTGCTCGCACGCGTGCACGCCGCCTGCCGCGCGCTCGCAGCGGACGCCAACTGGCCCGAGGGTATCGATTTCTCGCGCGTGGTGGTCGAGCCGCCGCGGGACGCCTCCCATGGCGACATGGCGACCAACGCCGCGATGGTGCTTTCGAAAGAGGCAAAGGCAAAGCCCCGCGACCTCGCCGAGCAGATCGCCGAGCGGCTCCGTGCCGACGCGCTGATTGCCAAGGTCGACGTCGCGGGTCCCGGCTTCATCAACCTGACGCTGAAGCCGGCCGCCTGGGCCGAGGCGCTGCGGACGGTGCTGCGCGAGGGGGCTGACTACGGCCGCGTCCGTGGTGGCTCCAAGGTCAGTGTCGAATACGTCTCGGCGAACCCGACCGGACCGATGCATGTCGGCCATTGCCGCGGCGCCGTGTTTGGCGACGCGCTCGCAAGCCTGCTCCAGTTCGGCGGCCACGACGTCACCCGCGAATACTACATCAACGATGCCGGTGCGCAGGTCGACGTGCTCGCGCGTTCTGCCTTCCTGCGGTACCGCGAGGCACTCGGCGAAAACATCGGCGCGATCCCGGAAGGGCTGTATCCCGGCGACTATCTGAAGCCGGTGGGCGCGGCGCTTGCGAAAGAGCACGGCGACAAGCTCCTTGCAGTGAGCGAGGCCGAGTGGCTGCCGACGGTACGCGCCAAGGCGATCGCGATGATGATGGACGAGATCAAGGACGATCTCGCCGCCCTCAACATTCGCCACGACGTGTTTTTCTCGGAGCGCTCGCTGATCGAGACCGGCAACAACAAGGTTGCCGAGACCATCGATTTCCTGAAGGCGAAGGGCGACATCTATGAAGGCCGCCTGCCGCCGCCGAAGGGCGCGCCGGTCGAGGACTGGGAAGACCGCGAGCAGCTCCTGTTCAAGGCGACCGCTTACGGCGACGACGTCGATCGTCCGCTGATCAAGTCGGACAATTCCTACACCTACTTCGCCTCCGATATCGCCTACCACAAGAACAAGTTCGATCGCGGCTTCGCCGAGATGATCGACGTGTGGGGCGCCGACCATGGCGGCTACATCAAGCGCATGCAGGCGGCGGTGAAGGCGACGACATCCGGCAAGGGCGCGCTCGACGTCAAGATCGTCCAGCTCGTGAAGTTGCTGCGCAACGGCGAGCCGGTGAAAATGTCGAAGCGGAGCGGGGACTTCGTCACCTTGCGTGAGGTGGTGGATGAGGTCGGCCAGGACGCCGTCCGCTTCATGATGCTCTACCGCAAGAACGACGCGGTGCTTGACTTCGACCTCGCCAAGGTCATGGAGCAGTCGCGCGACAACCCGGTATTCTACGTCCAGTACGGCCACGCCCGCGGCCACTCGATCTTCCGCAACGCCCGGGCCGAGGTGTTCCCGGAACTGCCTGAGGATACCGGCAAGCGCATCGCGTGGCTCGGCGAGTCGGCGGTGGAACAACTGTCGGACCCGGTCGAGCTCGAGCTGCTCAAGCGCCTCGCAATTTTTCCGCGCATGCTTGAGGCCGCCGCCGCGGCCCATGAGCCGCACCGAATTGCCTTCTATCTCTATGACTTAGCGAGCGAATTTCACGCACTTTGGACGAAGGGGCGCGATTTGCCCTATTTACGCTTCATTATCAATAATGATGCAGATCTTACAAAGGCGCGACTGGCCATGGTCCAGGGCGTCGTCTCTGTCCTGGCATCGGGCCTCGCCATCCTCGGCGTCCATGCTCCGGACGAGATGCGGTAGTTTGGGGCGAACTACTTAAGGGGAATTTTGGGGGGAACCGGCAGAAGCCGGACCGCTTAGACTTGGTTGAATGCCTTGTGGGTCGAAAGCCGCGCCTTGGTCGAGGGGCGCGCGGCTTTCCCGAAGGGACGCATCATCACGATGGCCGAACGATATCAGGACAGAACGTTTCCTTCCGATGGCTATGGTCGCGGTGGCGATCAGCATGGGAAGGCGGACAACGATCCCTTGGCCGAACTCGCCCGCCTGATCGGACAGACCGATCCATTTGCAGCGCAGGGGCGACCAAGCGCGCAGCCGCCGGCACCGCCACCCCAGAACTATCAGGACCACGATTATCAGCAGGACGACGATCGGCAGGACTATGCCGAGCAGGCCCCGCCGGCTCCGCCCGGACCACCCTCATGGATGCGGCGCGCCAACGTGCAGCCGCAGCCGGCGCCCGAGCCCGACTATCCCGTTTCTGTGAACCCGGTTCATCCATTGCACCGCTATTCAGCCCAGCCGACCGCGCCCGAGCCTGATTTCCATCAGCCGCAGGCCTATCAGGACCACGCTTACCAGGATCAGGCCTATCAAGCGCAGGCCTATCAGGAGCAGGCCCATCAGGGCCGCGCTCACCAGCAGCATGATCAGGCTTACCAGGAGCAAGCCTATCAGGAGCCGCATCAGCCGCCCGATCCGGCGCGCTACGACGACGCGCTCTATGGACGGCTGGAGGGTGGCGAGCAGGATTATCGGCGCGATCCCGCCTATCCGGACGATCCTTACGCGTTCCAGAGCGACTATCCCGAGGCCGATCTCGACGAGCCGAAGGAGCCGCGCGGCGGCATGATGACGGTCGCGGCGATCCTCGCGCTTGCCGTGGTCGGCACTGGCGCGGCCTTCGCCTACAAGACCTATGTCGGGTCGCCCCGCAGCGGCGAGCCGCCGATCATCAAGGCGGACAACACGCCGACCAAGATCGTGCCGGCGCCGACCGACTCCTCTGCCAAGGTGCCGGATCGCATGGCGAGCGGCGACGGCTCCGAGAAGATCGTGCCGCGCGAAGAGGCGCCTGTTGACGTCGCTGCGAAGGCGGGCGGCCCCCGTGTGGTGTTCCCGCCGCTGAATCAGAACGCGAACCCGCCGTCGGTGGCGAGTGTTGCGCCGTCCACGATCCCGCCGCCAAGCGCGGGTCCAATCCCGAGCAACGGCACGCTGCCGGCCAACACGCCGCGCGCGATCAGGACTGTGGCCGTGAGGGGCGATCAGACCGATAGCACCGCGCCGCAATCGGCAGCCGCCAAGCCGACGGCGGCCGCGCCGAAGCCCGTCGCCGCGCCCGCCGCACCGCCTGCGCCGCGCAATCCGCCGACGTCGGCCAATGCCAGTGCCAACCAGCCGCTTTCGCTTGCGCCGCAATCGACGCCGGCTGCGGAGGTGCCGCAGCGGATGGCCGCGACCAACCCGACGCAAATCACGCCCGCCAGCAATGGTGGTGGCGGCTACGTCGTGCAGGTCTCCTCGCAGCAGAGCGAGGACAGCGCGGCCGCATCCTACCGGGTGCTTCAGGGCAAATATGGCAGCGTGCTTGGATCGCGGTCGCCGGTGATCAAGCGGGTCGATCTGACCGACAAGGGCAAGGGGATCGTCTACCGCGCTTTCGCCGGACCCTATGGTTCGGCCGAGGAAGCGACGCAGGCTTGCAACAGCCTGAAGTCCGCTGGCCTGTCCGCCTGCTTCGTCCAGAGGAATTAACGGCCGTTTCCTTGACCCCCTCGCGGGGCAGGGTTAATCGGCCGTTATGAGTACGCGGGCCTTCATTACCGGTGTATCCGGAACGGAACTAACCGCCGCCGAGCGGGAGTTTATCCGTGCCGAACGCCCATGGGGTTTCATCCTCTTCAAGCGCAATGTCGAGGCGCCGGCTCAAGTTGCTGCGCTGGTTGAGGAATTGCGGGCGGCTGCGGGCGCAGCTGACGCGCCTGTCCTGATCGACCAGGAGGGTGGCCGGGTGCAGCGGCTGGGCCCGCCGCACTGGCCGGTCTATCCGCCGGGCGCGATTTTCTCGACCTTGTACGACACTGATTCGGTGCTTGGACTGACGGCTGCGCGCCTCAGCGCCCGTCTGATTGCGTCTGATCTCGCCGATCTCGGCATTACCGTGGATTGCCTGCCGCTGGCTGACGTGCCGGTGTCGGGTGCCGATGCCGTCATTGGGAACAGGGCTTACGGCACTGAGCCGGGCAAGGTTGCCGCGATCGCGCGCGCGGTCACCGAGGGCCTGGAGCAGGGCGGCGTGCTGCCGGTTCTGAAGCACATTCCCGGTCATGGACGCGCCACCGCCGACACCCATTTCAAGCTGCCGACGGTTGATACTCCGAGGGACGAGCTCGACCGGACCGACTTTGCGGCATTCAAGCCGCTGGCCGACCTGCCGATGGCCATGACTGCACATGTTGTGTTTAGCGCGGTCGACCCCGCCCATCCGGCGACGACTTCTGCGACAATGATCACTCAAGTGATTCGCGGCGTGATCGGGTTCCAGGGTTTGTTAATGAGTGATGACGTGTCGATGAACGCGCTGTCGGGGAATATCGCCGAACGGACCCGCGCCATCTTCGCGGCCGGCTGCGACATGGCCCTACATTGCAACGGCAACATCGAGGAGATGCGCGAGGTCGCCGGCCAGACACCTGAGCTGTCCGGCACAGCGCTGGCGCGCGCGAAGGCCGCACTTGCGTCGCGCAAGGCACCGCAGCCGTTCGACCGGACGGCCGCACGCGCCGAACTGGACGCATTGATCGCACGGGCAAACACGGCATCCGCATGACCGCAGAAATCCTATCGTTTGAAACCGGGCGGCCCGCAGAGCTCGCCGAGGGTGAGCCGGCGTTGGTGGTGGACGTCGAGGGCTATGAGGGCCCGCTCGACCTGCTGCTCGCGCTGGCGCGGCAGCAGAAAGTCGATCTCGCCAAGATCTCGATCCTGGCGCTGGCCGACCAGTACCTCCACTTCATCGAAGCCGCGCGAAAGATCCGGCTGGAGCTTGCCGCCGATTATCTCGTGATGGCGGCCTGGCTTGCCTTCCTGAAGTCGCGCCTGCTGCTGCCGGAGCCGCCGAGTGCGGAAGGCCCGAGCGCAGAAGAGATGGCGACCGCGCTCGCCAACCGCCTGCGCCGGCTGGAAGCCATTCGCGAAGCCGCAAACCGGCTGATGAACAGGCAGCAATTGCTGCGCGACATCTTCCCGCGCGGCGAGCCAGAGCAGATCGCGGAGATCAAGCACCCGAAATACACCGCGACGCTGTACGACCTGCTCACCGCCTATGCCGCGCAGCGCCAGTCGCGCGTGCTGGCGAGCGTGCATCTGGCCAAGCGCACGGTGTGGTCGCTCGCCGAGGCGCGCGCCACGCTGGAGCGGCTGGTCGGCAGCATCAGCGAACAGGACGACTGGGGCGTTCTCGACGATTTCCTGGTCCGCCACGTCGCCGATCCGACGCAGCGCGCGACAGTGTTCGCTTCGAGCTTTGCCGCCGCGCTCGAGCTGGTGCGCGAAGGTCAGCTCGAGCTGAACCAGAAAGAGGCGTTCGCGCCGATCTATTTCCGGAAGGGGCGCCCGAAACCGGTCGTGGACGCAGCTCCTGCGCCTGATGCGCCGGTCGGTTAAGTGCAAGAAGGAGAAGCTACCATGGCAAGCCTGGCTGAAGTGCGGGTAGAAGAGGCCGAGCCGATGGAGAACGAGTCCCAGGCGCGTCCCGAAGAACTGCGGCTGCTGGAAGCGCTGCTGTTTGCTTCGAATGAACCGCTGGATACCGCGACGCTGGCCAAGCGCATGCCTGATGGCGTCGACGTCAAGGCTGCGCTCGAACAGCTCCAGGCCGACTATGCCTTGCGCGGCGTCAATCTCGTGCGCGTTGCCAACAAATGGACCTTCCGCACCGCCGGCGACCTCGCCTGGCTGATGACGCGCGAGAGCACCGAGACCCGCCGCCTGTCGCGCGCCGCGATCGAGGTGCTGGCGATCATCGCCTATCACCAGCCGGTGACGCGCGCCGAGATCGAAGAGATCCGCGGCGTCGTCACCTCGAAGGGCACGCTCGACGTGCTGCTGGAGACCGGCTGGATCAAGCCGCGCGGTCGTCGCAAGACGCCCGGCCGCCCCTTGACCTTCGGAACCACCGAGGACTTCCTGTCGCAGTTCACCCTGGAACAGCTCGGCGATCTGCCGGGCCTGGAGGAGCTGAAGGGCACGGGCCTGCTGGATTCGCGCCTGCCGACCGGATTCAGCGTGCCGACCCCGTCGGATGATCCGCAGCTGCGCGAGGACGAGGATCCGTTGGAACCGGGCGAGGACCTGGATCTGGCGCTGGCTCCTGCGGTCGAGCCCGAGACGCCGGAAGGCGGCAATGCGGGCGGCGAGGGTGGCAGCGAGGACTGACGTCCCGGCCGTTCAGAGACTCCCTGCGACCAGTTAACACTGGCAAGATTACGTAGCGCCAACAGCGAATTGGCGCTGCCTTAGTCCTTGTTTTTGAGGCCTGCCGAGCCTAGGTTTCGGGGAAGATCGGCCGGGTCCCCGGCCAAGTGTGTTTGGAGGGTTGCAGGATGGGTTCGCTTAGCATTTGGCACTGGATCCTGGTGATCGCAGTCGTCCTGCTGCTGTTCGGCCGCGGCAAGATTTCGGATCTGATGGGCGACGTGGCCCAGGGCATCAAGGCCTTCAAGAAGGGCATGCAGGACGACGACAAGGTCGCCGACAAGCCCGAGCCGGCCAAGTCGATCGAGCACGCCGCCCCGCCGCCGACCGCGGCCCGGTCCGACGTCGGCAGCAAGGCCGTCTGAGTAAGCGTACGCGAGACGCGGGTGACGGCGCCGATCCTAAGCGCGAAGGATTGGGCCGGTCGCGGCTGGCGTGAACGGAAGGCCTCATGTTCGACATCGGGTGGAGTGAACTGGTCCTGATCGGGGTCGTGGCCCTGGTCGCCATCGGCCCGAAAGAGCTGCCGGGCGTGCTGCGCATGGTCGGGCAGTGGATGGGCAAGGCCCGCAAGATGGCTGCCGAATTCCAGGGCCAGTTCCAGGAAGCGATGCGCGAGGCCGAAATGGCCGACCTCAAGAAGAGCTTCGACGAGGTCAAGGAAGCCGCTTCCGGCTTTGCCGGCAACAACCTGATGACCTCGCTCCAGAAGGACGTCAGCGACGCGCTCCGCGTCGATGCGCTGGACAAGCCGGCCGAGACCTCCACGACCACCGCCGTCGAAGCGCCGGCGACTTCAAGTGAAGCGCCGGCGATTTCAAGCGAAACGCCGGCGACACCAACCACGCCGGAAGCGCCGACGCCCGAGACCTTTGTGGAAGCCGAGGCGCATGCGGCCGTGAACGAGCCGCTCGCGATCACCCGCGAGGTCGAGCAGGCTCAGGTCATTCAAGACACTGCGCCACCCGAGGCGATCAAGGACGTCAAAGCGTCATGAGCGACGCCGATATCGAGGCCAGCAAAGCCCCTCTGATGGACCACTTGATCGAGCTGCGGTCGCGGCTGATCAAGGCGTTGCTTGGCTTTGGCGTGGCCTTCATCTTCTGTTTCTTCTTCGCCAAGCAGATCTACAACGTGCTGGTCTGGCCGTTCGTGTGGGTCGCGGGTCCCGAGAATTCGAAGTTCATCTACACGGCGCTGCTGGAATATTTCATTACCCAGCTCAAACTCGCGTTGTTCGGCGCCGGCTTCATCTCGTTCCCGATCGTCGCGACGCAGATTTACAAGTTCGTCGCGCCCGGGCTCTACAAGCACGAGAAGCAGGCCTTCCTGCCGTATCTGGTCGCGACCCCGTTCTTTTTCGTGCTGGGCGCGGCGCTGGTTTATTTCGTGGTGCTGCCGATGCTGGTCCGCTTCTCGCTCGGCATGCAGCAGGCCGGCAGCGACGAGACCGCGCAGATCCAGCTGCTGCCCA
Organism: Bradyrhizobium sp. Mp27; assembly: GCF_029953005.1. NCBI lineage: Bacteria > Pseudomonadati > Pseudomonadota > Alphaproteobacteria > Hyphomicrobiales > Nitrobacteraceae > Bradyrhizobium > Bradyrhizobium sp. Mp27. Next base: position 28,651 of record NZ_JASAUS010000109.1, read on the forward strand.
AGGTCGGCGAGTATCTGTCGCTGATGATGTCGCTGATCTTCGCCTTCGGCATCGCCTTCCAGCTTCCGGTGATCCTGACGCTGCTCGGCCGCATTGGGATCGTCACCTCGAAAATGCTGCGCGAGAAGCGCCGCTACTTCATCGTCATCGCCTTCGTCATCGCAGCCGTGCTGACCCCGCCGGACGTGCTCAGCCAGTGCTCGCTCGCGATTCCCTTGCTCGCGCTCTACGAGGGCTCGATCATCGCGGTCGGGATGGTGGAGAAGAAGGCGGCGGCGTCGAAGGCCGCCACCGGCACCGACGTGTCGACGCCGGCTAATCCGGCGGAGTAGGGCCAGGGTTCGCTGTCATTCCCCGCGAAAGCGGGGAATCCAGTACGCCGGGGCCCCTCGGAGAATCACTGCTGTCTCTGGAATACTGGATCGCCCGCTTTCGCGGGCGATGACGCCTGTGGTAGTGGGAAGCGCGATGCAAGCTCCCGACATACCGCGTTGGCTGTTGCGCGCTGATCCAGGACCACCGCCATGCACGACATCAAATCGATCCGCGACAATCCGCAAGCCTTCGACGCCGGCCTCGCCAGGCGTGGCCTGAAGCCGTTGTCGGCGTCGCTGCTCGCGATCGACGAGAAGCGGCGGGCGGCAATCCTTGCCTCGGAGCAGGCGCAGGCGCGGCGCAATGCGGCCTCCAAGGAGATCGGCGACGCCAAGAAGGCGAAGGACGACGCGCGTGCCGCCAAGCTCATGGCGGAGGTCGCCGAGCTCAAGACCACGATGCCGCAGCTCGAAGTCGTTGCGAAAGCCGCCGACGAGGAGCTTGCCACGGCGCTGTCAGCGATCCCCAATCTGCCGCTCGGCGAAGTGCCCGACGGCGTCGACGAGCACGGCAACGTGCAACGCCATGTCTTCGGCAACCGGCGCAACTACGCGTTTGCGCCCAAACCCCATGATGATCTCGGCGGCGCGCTCGGTGACATGGATTTCGAGACGGCGGCAAAGCTCTCCGGCGCGCGCTTCGTCGTGCTGAAGAAGGGGCTGGCGCGGCTCGAACGCGCGCTCGGCCAGTTCATGCTGAATCTGCACATCGACGAGCACGGCTATACCGAGATCAATCCGCCGCTGCTGGTCCGCAACGAGATCATGTTCGGCACGGGACAATTGCCGAAATTCGAGGACGACCAGTTCTGGGCGATCAAGGGCGAGTTGCTCGCTGCACCCGATCTGGAGCGGCTGCGGACCGAGCGTCTCGGCATCATTCCGACAGCGGAGGTGGCGCTCACCAACCTCGTTCGCGAATCCATCCTCGATGAGAAGCAGCTGCCGATGCGGTTGACTGCGCTGACGCCGTGTTTTCGGGCGGAGGCGGGCGCCGCAGGACGTGATACCCGAGGCATGATCCGCCAGCACCAGTTCACCAAGGTCGAGCTGGTGTCGATCACGACGCCGGAGACCAGCAAGGATGAGCATGAGCGGATGCTGGCATGCGCCGAGGAAGTGCTGCGCCGGCTCGATCTGCATTACCGCGTGATGACGCTTTGCACCGGAGACATGGGCTTTTCGTCGCAAAAAACCTATGACATCGAGGTCTGGATGCCCGGGCAGGGTGAGGGCGGCGCGTTCCGCGAGATCTCGAGCTGCTCGGTCTGCGGTGACTTCCAGGCCCGTCGCATGGACGCCCGCTCGCGCGGTCCGGACGGCAAGCCACGATTCGTGCACACGCTGAACGGCTCCGGCACCGCGCTCGGCCGTGCGCTGATCGCCGTGATGGAGACTTATCAACAGGAGGACGGCTCGATCGCCGTCCCAGACGTGCTCCAGCCCTATATGGGCGGACTGAAGGTGGTCGCGCGCGAGTAGGGCGTTTTCGAGCGAAGTGGATACCGGTTCACGTCGAGAAAGCGCGTCAAACAAGATAAAAATCTGAAGTCCCGTTCCGATTCCATCGGAACGGGAGTCCGGGGCGCGTTGCCCGGCTGTCGCGCAGAAACGTTTGGTTGCGAAGATCGGGCGGCTGGTTATTCTGCCGGCCATCCGACAATGCGAACTCACTGTTCATGGCCTTGCACCGCGACATCTTCTGGGTCGGCAGACAATGGGCGGTGACAGGTGCCGGTATCCAGGCCGTCGATCAGCGTCTGCGTGGCGTGCTCGACATCGCCCCGTGGGTCGGTCAAAATCCCCCGGGTATGGTCACTTGAAACTCCCCCACCTGATGATCGCCGTCAGCGCCGCTGAACAGCAGTAGCCGGTCAGGCAGGACGTTT
>NZ_JASAUS010000110.1:0-28986 GCF_029953005.1 Bradyrhizobium sp. Mp27
TGAAGCTCTTGCCCGGGAAACAAACTCAAACTAACAGTCCCTTGTCCTGCCTCGCGGGTGGAGGAATTTGACTGACCACACCCGGAGGAATTTGAAGTGACCCGCGGGGTGACGAATTCTGGAAAACCCATGGGCCGGTGTCCTGAGGACACCCAATCGTCGGCATTGACGTCGGACAAAGCTCACCTCTGAAAATCAGAGGCTTTTCTATCGGTTATGCTGCGCCGCACAACCCATGTTTCGGGATGGCTGACAGGCGGGTGCACAAGAATTGGTGATGTCGGCGGCTCGGGAAGGGCTGCCTCGTCCATCATCGTGCGCTACGGGCCTGCTCGACCAGGCCGAGCGCCAAGCGTCCCGCGGTGTCGACATAGTCGAGATCGCGATGGATCAGCATCACGGTCGTGGCGCCGTCGAGCAGGATCACGAGCTGGCGCGCGAGCGCCGCTGCACCGGCAACGCCATGCTCGCGCAATTCCGTTTCGAGCCACGCTTCAAAACGCTTCTTGTGCGCCGCGCCGGCCTTGACCGCGGGATGTGCCGGCGTGTTTGCGAGCTCGGCGATGGTGCGCAGGAATCCGCAGCCGCGCCATCGCGGCGTATCCATGGAGCGTCCGAGCCTCGTGAATAGACCGCGAACCTTGTCGGCCAACGTGCCCTCGGTCTCGGCGAACCAGCGCATATAGAGCTCCAGCGTCGGCTGGTCCCTGGCCGCGATGGTCTCGGCGACGAGCTCGTCCTTGCTGGTGAAGTGATAATAGAGCGTCTTCTTGGTGACGCCGGCCTTCTCGGCGACCGCGTCCATGCTCACCGCCCGGATGCCTTCGCCATAGAACAGGCGCGTCGCCGCGATGACGATCTGCTCGCGTGTGGTGTCGCCTTTGCCTGACATCGCCAAAGTATACTGCCTAGTGAGTATACACGACAAGACCGCTGTGGCTGACTTCCGCGCCTGTTCGACTTGGAATTCGACCTGGAATTCGACTTGGAATTCGACCTGGAAGGAGCCTGCACTTGTCCGATCTCGTACTCTCCGAAACGCGAGGCGCTGTCGCGCTGCTGACGTTCAATCGCCCGAACAAGCTCAATGCGCTGAGCTACGCACTCATCGACCGCCTGATGGCGATCCTCGATCGTATCGAGGACGATGCCGATATCCGCGCCGTGATCCTGACCGGGGCGGGCGACCGCGCCTTCTCGGCCGGCGCCGACATCGCCGAGTTCTCGGAGAGCGTGAAATGCGGGCCGGACGCGGCGGTAAAGGCCTTCGTGCGGCGCGGGCAGGCGATGACGGCGCGCATGGAGGCGTTTCCGAAGCCGATCATCGCCGCCGTGAACGGCATCGCCTTCGGCGGCGGCTGCGAGATCACGGAAGCCGTGCATCTCGCCGTCGCGAGCGAGCGGGCGAGCTTCGCCAAGCCCGAGATCGCGATTGGAATCACGCCGACCTTCGGCGGCACGCAGCGCCTGCCACGGCTCGCAGGCCGGAAGCGGGCGCTCGAATATCTCCTGACAGGAGATTCCTTTTCACCACAGCGGGCTCATGAGATCGGTTTGGTCAACCACGTCGTGCCGCACGGGCAGCTCCTGGACGCAGCCTTCGCGCTGGCAGACCGCATCACGCGGCATTCGCACCTGGCGGTCGCCCGCGTCATCGCCGCCGCCACGCGGGGCCTCAACGTCTCGATCTCGGAAGGCCTCGCCATCGAGAGCGAGCAGTTCGCACGCATGGCGGCGACCCGGGACACGCGCGAAGCGCTCGATGCCTGGCTTGCCGCCCGCGCGTCGCGGTAGGGGTGACGCGGCGGATCTGGCGGTCGGGGCGACACGGAACCGGTTCCCCTGCCGTCCAGGCGGAGCGCTGGCAACCAGGGATTCACCATAAGCGCGAGCGCAACGCACAGGGGAGATGAATCCGCAACCCATCCTGTCCATGGTGGCACGGCCCGGCGCCGCGTTGGCGCCGGCACAAACCTGGCCAAACAAGGTATCCGATTGTGTCCGACGTCACCGGTGCAGCACGATGGTTGGAACCCTCGGCCGACATGGCTTCGCGGCGGAACTTCTGGCTTGCCTGCCTGATCGCACTGACTGCACTGCTGGTGCTCGGCAATCTCGCCAACGACGCCGTGCTCGATATGAAATATGGCTGGGACACCCGCGTCAATTGCGCGGCGGTCGATGCGTATGCCAGCGGGCTCGATCCCTATTTCGTCAAGAACCTGAAGGGCACCAAGCTCTCTTATCCCTATCTGCCGGTGACGCTGGATGTCTTCCGCCCCTTGTGCGCGGGTGGACTTCTGGTCGATCACTACAAGGGCATCTTTCCTCTCCTCGCCGTGCTTTGCGGGCTCCTCTTGCCCGGTCTTGGCCGAACGCGCCCGAGCGCGCGCGATGTTGCGCTGAGGGTGCTCTGCGCGCTCGGCGCGTTCGTCGGATTCGAATGGGTGCAGGCGTCCGGCAACTTCGCGATCCTGAGCGGCGTGCTGACCGCGATTGCGCTGAGGTTTCTGCTTTCTCCGTCTGCGTCCGACACGCCTGAGGACCGCAGCTTTCCGTTGCGGCTCGCCGGTGCCGCGCTGCTCGGCGTCGTGACGTCGTTCAAGCTGGTGTTCCTTCCCGTGCTGGCCGCGCTCTATTTCCTGCCGCTGCCGCGCGGCCGCAAGCTCGCGCTGATCGCGGTGGCGGCGTTCAGCTTCGTATTGCCGATCCTGATATCGCGGCTGATGTACCCCGAGCTGTTCGCGAGCTGGCAGCTGGCGATGGGCGGAAAGATCCCCGACCAGCATCTCGTTGATCTCTTCGAGATCAATCCGTCGCTGCTGCTGGCGGCGCGCGACCTCATGGATCATGCCGGCCTCGGTGACAGCAAGGCGGCTGTTTTCGCGACCTATGCATTCGCGGCACTCGCGCTCGTGCTGGTGCCGTTCGCCTTGTCCATCCTGCGCGTGGTCGGCAGCCGGCCGGCGCACGAGGGCGGATCGCTTCTGACGCGACTGGATCGCTGGCTGATGGATCATCCCCGCGTCGCCATGCGCGTCACGGTGTTCGCGATGTTTGCGCTCTATCTCAGTTCGCCGCGCCTCAAGGAGTATGCCTTCTTCGAGCTCGCGCTTTATGCCGCGATCCTCGTCGTCGATCTTCCGGCCCTGGCCCTTGCCGCGTTCCTCGCCGTCGGTCTCGCCTTTCCGGCACTGATCTCGATTCTGGGGACGGCATTCGAGGGCAGCTTCATCCTCCTCATCATCGCGCTGACAAGTTTCTGGATCCTGCTGCTCGACTTTCGTGCCGACCCGAAGCGGCTGGAGACGGAAGGTGCGCAGTCATAACGCATGCCGCCGCGTCCGCCGGAAAAGGACGGCGCATTGCCGCCGCGCGGGCTCCAGCCGCTTCGTGACTGCATCCGTCTGCCGTCCGCCTTTGGGCGGAGGCTCGCCCCGTCAGCTCCGATGGTGCGGGCAGCCGGGGTCGAACCGGCACAGCGCTTGCGCGCCGAGGGATTTTAAGTCCCTTGCGTCTACCAATTCCGCCATGCCCGCTTGATCCAACGAGATCAACTAGTTAAGTCCACCTCCGGCCGTCTGGAATTGGCGCGTTTCGCGGGCCGGATGGGCGGTTCTTCCTTAAGCGAGCCGGCTGCGCAAGGCAAAGCCTCAATCCGGACATCTGTTGTTGCTTTAGGCATTCTCAATCCACGGGGACTATTCATCCGGCATGGCTGCTTCGTTTTCCTCTCGCCTGCGCGACTCGGGCGCATTTCTGGCGCTGCTCGCGGCGGGCGCGGCGCTACCCGGTTGCGCCAGCATGACCGAGACGGTCGCACCGGCCTTTGCCGATCCCGGCAAGTACGAATTGTACGACTGCAAGCAACTCGAGGCTGAGCGTAAGGCGCTCGCCACCCGCACCGCCGATTTGCAGAGGCTGATGGACAAGGCGCAGACCGGGGCGGGAGGCGCGGTCGTGTCCGAGCTCGCCTATCGCAACGACTACATCGCGGTGCGCGGGCAGTCGCAACTTGTCGAGGAGGCCTGGCGACGCAACAGGTGCCGGGAAACGCCGCCCGGTGCGGCGCCGACGGCCTCTGCTCCGCAGCGGCCGGACATCAAGCCCGCCCCGAAATCCGGTAGCGCCGTTCGCTGAGTTGACACGATTGCGCCCGCCTCAGGGGCGCCAGCCGTAGATCCAGTCCTGCCGCGCCAGCATGCGCTCCGGGCCGAGCGCGCGGATCGCAACATCGCGCGCGATCGCGAGCGGCCCACCGAGATGATAGATGCGGCCCTGCTGCCGCGCCGTCCGCTGTACCCGCCGCACCCGCGCCTGCCGCGCGCGGCCATATTGCTTCAGCGCCGCCGTGATGCCGGCCGCGCTCTCGGCAGCCTCGAGGCTCAGATGCCGGGCGAGCACGGCGGCGTCCTCGATCGCCATGCCGGCGCCCTGGGCCGCGAATGGCAGCATCGCATGCACGGCGTCACCGAGCAGGCCGACCGGTCCTTGGCTCCAGGGGCAGTCGTCGGGCACGCCGAACAGCGCCCATTTGCGCCAATTGTCGACGGCCGTGAGCATCATCCTGGCCGCCGATGGCCAGCGCGGTGCCGCGAAGGCGTCCATCACCTCGAACGGGTCGCCCGGCGTGCTCCAGCCAGGCCTGTTCCAGGTCCCCGGCAGCACCGCGACCACGTTGATCTGGCGTCCGCCGGCGATCGGATAAGCGACGAGATGGGCATTCGGCCCCATCCAGAGCTGCACCCGCCGCGCGGTAAAATCCTTCGGCAGTTGCGTGGCATCGAGCGTACCGCGCCAGGCAATCAGGCCGGAGAAGCGCGGCTGCACCTCGGGAAACAGATGCTGGCGTACCGTCGACCAGATACCGTCGGCGCCGATCAGTGCGCTGGCGAGATCGCTGCGGCGTATCGTGCCGCTGCGATGGACGACCGTCAGTCCCTTGGCGTGGGGCGCAACGTCCTCGAAGGTCGCACCTAACTTCAGGTCGATATCGGGATGGTCGGAGACCGCATCGGCCAGCGCGGATTGCAGGTCGGCGCGGTGCACCACCCAATAGGGCGCACCGGCCCGCGCGGAAGCGGCTTCGCCAAGCGGCATGCGCAGCAGTTCGCCGCCGGCCCGCGCGCTCATGACGCAGAGCGCCTCAGGCGTGACGGCGCTTCGCTTGAGCCGCTCGGTGAGGCCGAGTTCGACCAGCACGCGGCTGGCGTTGGGGGAGAGTTGCAGGCCGGCGCCGACTTCCTCGAGCCGCTCGGCCTTTTCCAGCACGACGATGCGGAAGCCGCGGGCTGCGAGCGCAAGCGCGGCCGTCAGTCCACCGATGCCGGCACCGGCGATGACAATCGTTCGGGAGAGCGCCACCCCTGACCGATGGGAACGGTCAGGCCACCTTGTCCTTCAGCACGCATTCCGGCGGACGGGCTTCACCGGCCTTCAGGTCGGCGGCGAAACGGTACAGCGTCGAGCAATAGGGGCAGATGATCTCGTTGTCGTTGCCGAGGTCCAGGAAGACGTGCGGATGATCGAACGGAGGATTGGCGCCGACGCACATGAACTCTTGCGAGCCGATCTCGATGACGGGGACACCGGCATCGTTGTGGAAGTGCGGGACGACATGGTCGGACATCGTAGTTCATCCTGGAGTGGCAATGGCGGCAGACACAATCAAACACTGACGCGGCATCTTTGAGGCGCCGCGGACCATACTGTTGGGTACAGATGATTGCTAGTCCAGCGGAACCGAAAGGTTCGCAATTGCCCCATGCTCATTTGCTCATGCAAATTCGACACAATCTTGCGGCCTGAGAGAAGCCCTTCTTTCGTCGGGGACGTTGTGTCGCAATTTTGGCATACTATGTCTTTGGACAAGCGGAATTGCGACGAAAGAGGAACCATCAGGCGCAATGATCTCGGGATCGTCCAGGCTCTTGGCACAACTCTTGGTATGACTCTTGGCATGAAGTGGCTGCGAATCAGCACGGCGTTGACCGGTATCGCGGCATGCAGCTTCATGCTCGCGCAGGTAGCGCCGCATGCCCGCGAGGCCGGCGCGCTCCTCTCCGCCCAGGACGATCCGGCGGCGCTCTCCGAGCTCAAGCTCGATGCGCTCCTGCGGCAGAACGACCGCCTGGTTCAGGACAATATCGAGGCCGCGCTCGCCGCCGGCGACGTTGATCTCGCCGACAGTTTTGTCGCGCTGGCGCGTGAACGCAACATCGCGCTGCCCGACGACCTCCTCAACCGCGTGAGCGATGCGGTCAAGGAAGAAAATTCCACTGGGCACTTCGCCAAACGGTTCGCCACCGGCCTCGTCACCGGCAACGCCGACGATGTCGCGAGCCTGTCCGGAACCGTCGCAGGCGATCTCTTCGTGATCGGCGACATCAGGGACGTCGTGCGCGAGGGCAAGCACCTCGCCATGGGCGAGGACACCGATCGCCTGGTGCTGGGGCTTGCGACCGCGGGCCTTGCCGTGACGGCCGTGACCTATGTCTCCGTTGGCGGTGCTGCGCCTGTTCGCGCTGGACTGACGCTGGTGAAGGATGCCCGCAAGGTCGGACGGCTCGGCGAGGGACTGGCCGCATGGGCCGGCCGGTCGGCGCGCGAGGTGGTCGATACGCCGATGCTCCAGAACGCCTTCGCCAAGGGTTCGGTGTTCCGCCCCGGCGAGACCGCGAGCGCGATCAAGGCCGCGTTCCGTGCCGAGAAGGCCGGTGCGCTGGTCCGGCTCGGCAAGGACGTCACCCGCGTTGCCGAAAGGACCGGCACGCGCGGCGCCATGGATACGCTGCGCATCGCCGAAGGCCCGAAGGACGTCGCGCGCGCGGCCCGGCTGGCGGAAGCGCAGGGCGGCAAGACCCGCGCGATCATGAAGCTGCTCGGCCGCGGCGCGCTGCTGCTCGTCGGCGGCATGTTCGATCTGGCGCTCTGGCTGTTCGGCGCGGCACTGACGCTGTTCGGCCTGCTGTCCTCGATCAAGGCGGTGACGGAGCGCCTGACCCAGGCCTGGTGCGATCGCAGACGGGCGCGGCGCCTTCGCCGTGCCAAGATCGCCGCCGAAGCTGCACTGGCGAATGCGGCCGTCACGGCCTAAGATCAAGCCTCTCCCCCTCAAGACCGTGGAACTGCTGATGCCGAGCTTTCACAACGGCGCCGTTGAAATTGCCTATCTCGACGAAGGCGAGGGCGATCCGATCATCCTGGTGCACGGCTTTGCCTCGAGCAAGAACGTGAACTGGGTCTATCCGACCTGGGTCTCGGAACTGCGCAAGAACGGCCGCCGTGTCATCGCGCTCGACAATCGCGGTCATGGCGAAAGCGCAAAGCTCTACGATCCCACGCAGTACTCGATCCCGACCATGGCCGGCGACGTGCTCGCGCTGATGGATCATCTTGCGATTCCGCAGGCGGACATGATGGGCTATTCGATGGGCGGACGGATGACGGCCTGGCTCTCCCTCAACGAGTCGCAGCGCCTGCGCTCGGCGATCCTCGGCGGCATCGGCATCGGCGGCCTGATCGAAGGCACCGGGCCCGGCGAGAACGTCGCGAAGGCGCTGGAGGCGCCCTCGCTCGACGACGTCACCGATCCGGTCGGCCGCACGTTTCGCGCCTTCGCCGATCAGACCCGTTCCGACCGTCGCGCGCTCGCCGCCTGCCTGCGCGGCACCCGCGACCTCATGACGAAGGAAGAGGCCGCGCGCATCGACGTGCCCGTGCTGATCGCGGTCGGCAGCGCCGACGACGTCGCAGGATCCGCCAGCGCGCTCGGCGCCATCATTCCGGGATCGGAAGTGCTCGACATCCCCAACCGCGACCACATGCGTGCGGTCGGCGACAAGGTCTACAAGACCGGCGTGCTCGACTTCCTGTCACGCCGCGGCTGAGGTCTCGTCGTCAGGCTGGTCGTCACCGAAACGACGCGCCAGCGCCATCAGGACCACGAAGGTCGCGACCCACACCATCCGTGCGCCGTAGCGGTCGTGCGGGCCCGAGATCACGCCGCAGATGAAGGCGTTGCCGAGCAGCGCCAGCGCGACGGTTGCCGCCAGCAGCGTCAGATCGTCGAGCCTGCGGCTTGCGAGCGCATGCGCGAGCAGCCCGACCAGCGCCAGCATCGAGGCCAGCGCGACGGGAACGTGCAGCCAGTTGACGTGATCGAAATCGAGGCCGTGATTCTGTTGCCGCGCCGCGCGCATCGGCGCGACCTGCGCCGGGATGTAGCGCTCGATGATGCCGTAGGTGTGCCCGATCCAGACACTGGTGCCTTCGCCGGTGGCCACATGGAGCAATTGCTGGCCCATCGCCCGCAACGCCGCGCCGGCCTGCCACGCCGGATAGTCGGCGAGCGAATGCACGACGATATAGCCCATCTCGTCGTTCATGCCTTCGAAGCGGCCGAGCGTGTTGAACATGCTCTTGCCCCACAGGAACTCGTCGGCGGTCGCCGGCAATTGGTCGCGATAGGGACAGAGCCTGTAGTGCTCGCGCGGGCAATGATCGCTCAGGAAGCGCGCGACGATACCGTCCTGCATCATGCGTCCGAAAGCGACGCCATAGCCGCCGGGCGTCCAGCCCCATTTGCCCGACAGCGCATGGTTTGCCGACACCAGCATCAGACCGCCCGCGACGATGGTGAGGCTCGCCTGCGCCAATCCGGCGAGCGGCAGGCGCGCGCCGAGGAACGGCCGCACCATCCAGCCGGCGGCGCAGAGACCGAACAGCACGCCGAGTGTGGCGCTGTGGGTTGCGGCGGCAAAGGCGGTGAAGGCGAACAGCGAGATCTTTTCGAGGCCCGACGTCCGGCTCGCGCCGACGACCAGCAAGAATAGGGACAGGATCGAGAGCCCCGCAAAGATGTCCGTGAGCAGCATGCTCGCGAGCCAGGGCAGCGCGGTCGACAGGATCAGGACGAGGCTGATCGCGATGAAGCGAAATGTCTGCATCAACCCGAGCACGCGCAGCGTCAGTTGCAACAGCCACAGCGTCGCCAGCGACTGGACCGCGAGATTGATCCAGAAGCCGAAATTCTCGCCGTAGTGCAGATAGAGGCCGAACACGGTGGAGCGGCTCGGGACCAGATAGCCTTCGTACCAGCGCGCCAGATAGCCGCCGGTATCCCATTGCAACAGCGGATAGCCGTTCCAGAACGCCGGCGCGATCAAGAGGAGGGGCAGTCCCACCGCGGCCAGCCGCAGCCAAAGCGAGCCCGCGGCGCCCGAGCGCAATTGATCGGTGGTGATGCTCAAGATTGCTCCGTCGTCTTCCGGACCATGCCCGCAATAGCCGTCGAGGCGGAATTCACCAATAGTTTGAGCCACCCGGCTTGAATTTGGCAAAACCCTGACCATTTTGAGCCGACCTCGCCGCCTGGGGGCGTCGGAAGAAGCTGTTGTGTTTCAAGGCGTTGGCGTGCTTTCGCGGAGCAACTCACTGTTCACTCTCAGGCAAGCCCGTCGGGACTTCGTCGGCTAGACTGTGGTATAGAGCCAGCAAAATGAGCCAATTCGAAAGAGCAGATCCTATGGCAGTGCATCAGGTCAGTCCGGGAGGAAAGCTCGCAACGCTCGATCCGATCTGGGATCGGATCCGCGGCGAGGCGGAGGACATCGTCCATCGCGAGCCGGAGCTTGCGACCTTCATCTACTCGACGGTGCTGCATCACAGTCGCCTGGAAGATTCGGTGATCCATCGTCTCGCCGACCGGCTCGATCATTCCGCGCTGTCGGGTGATCTCGTTCGCCAGACCTATGACGAGGCGCTGCGCGAGGCTCCCGATCTCGGCAACGCCTTCCGCGCCGATCTCGTCGCCGTCTACGACCGCGATCCCGCGACGTCGCGCTTCATCGACCCCTTGCTCTACTTCAAGGGCTTTCACGCCATCCAGACCCATCGCCTCGCGCACTGGCTCTATCTGAAGGGCCGCAAGGACTTTGCGTATTATCTCCAGAGCCGCGCGTCCGCGGTGTTCCAGACCGACATCAATCCCGCCGCGCGCATCGGCCGCGGCATCTTCCTCGACCACGCCACCGGCTTCGTCTGCGGTGAGACCGCGGTGATCGAGGATGACGTCTCGATCCTGCACGGCGTCACGCTTGGCGGCACCGGCAAGGAGAACGAGGACCGCCATCCGAAGATCCGTCACGGCGTCCTGATCGGCGCCGGCGCAAAGATCCTCGGCAACATCGAGATCGGTCATTGCGCGCGCATTGCCGCCGGCTCGGTCGTCGTCAAGCCGGTGCCGCACAACGTCACGGTTGCCGGCGTGCCCGCTAAGATCGTTGGTGAGGCCGGCTGCGCCGAACCGTCGCGCACCATGGATCAGATGATCAACGCGATGGGACTTTGAGCGAGAGAAAAGGGCCGGATTCTCCGGCCCCGCTCGTCCCCAAATTCTTTGGCAATTCATGCTGGCGGTTCGTCGCGTCTCGTCCTAAAACCCCGCCACCCCAGATTTCGATTGGAGACTTGCCGTGGACGTCAAGGAAGTAAGGAAGCTCGACGCGTATCTGAAGCGCGTATTCGGCAATCCCAAGATCCGCGTCGTGCCGCGGCCGAAGAAGGATGATTCCGCCGAGGTTTATATCGGCGAGGAGTTCATCGGCGTGCTCTTCGTCGATGACGAGGATGATGATCGCTCGTTCCAATTCCAGATGGCGATCCTCGAGGACGATCTCGTCGATCAGGAATAGGTGTCGCCCTTCACCTCGCCCCGCTTGCGGGGAGAGGTCGGATTGCATCGAAGATGCAATCCGGGTGAGGGGGACTCTCCGCGAGTCCGACTATTTGCGTCCTTGTGGAGACTCCCACTCACCCCAATGCTCTCGGAGCGAGCGAAGCTCGTCTCGGCCACGCAAGCGGGGAGAGGGGGCGCACCGTCTCCGCGTCAGCTCTGCGGCCCGCGCCATTGCGCCGTCAACGCATCATCTCGAACCCATCATCGACGTCGCCAACGCTCGAATCTCGTCGACGAATTCGGCGATCGCCGGATTGCGCCTTTCACCGGTGCGAAACGCCACGAATATCTGCCGTGTGATGATCGGCCGGATCTCCTTGAGGCGCAACGTGCCGATATGATCGCGCCCGCGTAGCCCCGGATTGATCGAGACCGAGCAGCCCGCTTCGACCATGGCCCTGACCACTTCAAAACTGTGGCAGCGGGCGTTGACGATGGGATCGAAGCCGGCATTGCGGCAGGCGCCGACGATCACGTCCGAATAGGTGGCGGACGTCGTGTCGAGAACCCATCGCTCCGTCGCAAGCTCGGGCAAGGTGAGATGAGGCCGCTCAGCTAGCGGATGGTCACGCGGCAGCATGACGTGGAGGTGGTCGTCCAGAAGATGCAGCATCTCGACCTGCGTCTCCGAGAGGCTCGCCGACGTGGTCAGGTCGTCGACAATCGCGACGTCCGTCTGCCAGGCGCGCAGCGCGGCCAGGCTGTCGTCGGGCTCCAGCTCCTCGAATATCGTCGCCAGATCGGGGAAGCGAGCCGACATCGCGCGGATCGTCGGCGGAATGAGAGATGCGGCGACCGAGGGAAATGCCGAGATGCGCAATTCGCCGGCGACGGTCTTCTTCAGCTCCGCAAGATCGGTCTTCGCTTCCTCCAGGATGCCGATGACCCGGCCGGCGTGGTCCACCAGTCGCTGCCCAGCCGGCGTCAGCCGTACGCCGCGGCCCCTGCGTTCCACTAATTCGACCCCGGTCTCGTCCTCGAGCTGCGCGATCTGCTGCGAAACGGCTGACGGAGAGATCAGCAAGGCTTCGGCGACGGCTGCCATTGTTTTTCGCAGCGAAAGCTCACGAAGCGTGCGGAGTCGGGCGAAATCCATCCGTTGGCTCCAACAAATGCCCAGAAGGCAATCATGCATATCTTCTAATGTATATCGCAAAATTAATTAAGTAGACCAGAATTGTTTTGCGCCTGTAGCCTTCGTTTCCAGAGCAGTTCGGGCCCTTCACAAGAGGAGCAGATCCCAAGCCCGGGCTGAGATGCGACAACAGAGGGGTTCTCGGATGGCTCGTTCCAAATTTCTGGTCGCTGCGTTCGCCGCGGCATCGCTGTGGGCGTCAGGCGCATCCGCCGCCGTCCTCGACAACGTCAAGCAGCGTGGCGTGCTGAATTGCGGCACCGACAACACGGCCCCTGGCTTCGGCTACCTCAATACCAAGACCGGCAAGATCGAAGGCCTCGATGCCGATTTCTGCCGCGCCATGGCAGCGGCCGTTCTCGGCGATGCCAGCAAGGTCAATTTCGTCATCGTCACCGACAAGAGCCGCTTCAACGCCTTGCAGACCGGACAGGCCGACGTCGTCTTTGCACATACGACCGTCAAGCCGGTGCGCGAATCCGCGATCGGCATCGATTTCCTGCCGATCAATTTCTACGACGGCACCGGCATGATGGTGAAGGCGTCGTCCGGCGTGAAATCCGTCGCGGAATTGGACGGCGCGACGATCTGCACGACGCAGGGCTCCGGCACCGAAGCAACCCTCGCCAGCTTCGTCCGCGTACGCGGTTTCAAGACCACCAAGGTTCTCACCTTCGAGAATCTCGAGAAGCTGTTTGGTGCGCTCCAGAGCGATCGCTGCAACGCGATGTCAACGGACAAATCCGCGCTCGCGGCCTGGCGCGGCAACTCGCCCAAGCCGGACGATTTCACCATCCTGCCCGAGACTCTCAACAAGTCGCCGTTCGCCGGCTTCGTCATCGCCAACGATTCCAGATGGCGCAATCTGCTGCGCTGGGCGACGTTCGCACTATTCCAGGCGGAGGAGTGGGACATCACCACAGCCAATCTCGCCGACAGGATGAAGGACGAGAGCGCGTTCGTGCAGAAATTCCTCGGCGTGAAGGACGGTTTCGGCAAGGATTTTGGCGTCGCCGACGATTTCGTCGCCAGCATGATCAAGTCCGTCGGCAATTACGGCGAGATCTACGACCGCAATCTCGGACCCAAGACACCGTACTTCATCGACCGTGCCGGCACGCCCAACGCGATGTGGACCAGGGGCGGCGCCGAGTACTCGCCTCCGTGGAACTGAGCCACATGAGGCGAGCCGATCGGCTCGCCTCGATCCCGGGAGGGCGTCGTGAGCACAGAGATCGCCGAATATCACAGCATCCCGCCGGCGCGTCGCGGCCTGCTGATCGCGTCCAAATGGCTGTTGCAGGCCGCGATCGTGATGGTGGCGGCGGGCCTCGTCATCTGGCTCGGTCTCGCGGTCCGTGAGGCACTCGCCCGCAAGGGCATTCAGTTCTCGTTCGGCTATCTCGGTAATGTCGCGAATTTCAGTCTCAGCGAAGGGCTCGTCATTTCACGCGACGGCAATTGGCCGGTTCTGGAGCTCTTCTCGCCGTCCCACAGCAATCTCCAGGCGCTGCTGGCAGGCCTGTGGAATTCGCTGAAGGTCGCTCTCTCGGCGATCGTGCTCTGCACCATGTTCGGCACGTTGGTCGGAATCGGCCGGCTCTCGACGAACTGGCTGGTGCGTAACCTCTGCTTTGGACTGGTCGAGGCCATACGCAACACGCCACTGCTGATCCAGATCGTGTTCTGGTATTTCGCGGTGGTCCTCCGATTTCCGCCCGCCAACGCCGCTTCGAACTGGTTCGGCGGCCTCCTTGGCAGTCGTTCGGGTGTGTTCTTTCCCGGCCTTGCGATTTCCGAGCGCGCTAGCGTTGGCTCCTGGGGATTGCTTGCCACGGCGTTCGCTCTGGTCGTCGCCTGCGTTTTTCTGCGCGGACTAAGGCCCCGGCTGATCCTCCTGGCAGCGGCGGTCTCGGCCTTGATCGCAACCGCCATCGTCGGTTTTCCCCTCGGCCTCGACCTGCCGGTCGCCACGCGGTTCGGCGCGCGCGGAGGCTCTTCCATTTCGCCTGAGATGACGGCACTCCTCATCGCGATCGTCGTCAACAGCTCCGCCTATGTCGCCGAGATCGTTCGCGGTGCGATCGAGGCGCTGCCGAAAGGGCAATGGGAAGCCTCTGCCTCGCTCGGATTGTCGCGGTCACACACGCTGCGCGACATCATCCTTCCGCAGATCTTCAGAATCGTCCTGCCGTCCCTCGCCAATAGATACATCAGCCTGACGAAGGACACCTCGCTCGGGATCGCAATCGGCTTTCCTGACCTGTTCAACGTCTACGGCACCGTCTCGAACCAGACCGGGCGAAACCTCGAAGGCGTCGTGATCGTGATGCTGACTTACCTCGCGCTGAGCTGGATCATCAGCGCCTGCGTCAACGGCATCAACGCGCGCATAAATGGACGGAGGGGGCGATGACCACGGTCGCGCTGCGGTGGGTCCACCGCAATCTCTTTGCCAAGCCATTCGATGTCGCGCTTTCGCTTGTCGTCATCCCGGTGCTGGCCTGGGCAGTCTACGCCTTTGCGTACTGGGCGCTGGTCCAGGCGCATTGGCAAGTCGTCGGCGGCAGCTTCAAGGTGCTGATGACCGGCATCTATCCCGCCGATCAGTTGTGGCGGGCATGGTTCTCCGTCGCGACGCTCTGCGCGATGTTCGGTGCGGGTCTCGGCCTCTCGGTCCGCCCGGGGCGCGCCGTGATGACGGTCGTTGCATCGGTTGCGATCCTGATCGCGACGGCGATGGCAGCCGCCATCGATATGCATTCCGGTATGCTCACAGCCGCCAGCGCTGCGCTCGGCATCGTTGCATGGATCGGCGCCCATCGTTCGGCTGTGGACCAACGCATCGTGCTATCAGGATTCCTTGCGGGCGTGGTCGCGATCTTCGTCGTGCTCTCGCCGCCGGGCTTCGAGGTCTGGGGTGGTCTGCTGCTCAGCGTCGTCCTGACGATCGCGGTCTCGATCCTGACCCTGCCTTTCGGCATCTTGCTCGCGCTTGGCCGGCAAAGCCGCATTACCAGCCTGCGCGTGATCTCGACCGCCTATATCGAGACGATGCGGTCGGTGCCGTTGATCCTCGTCGTCTACTGGATCTGGATCATCGTGCCGCTGCTCGCGCCGGATACCTCGGTGCCGGGCCTGCTGCGCGGCATGGCCGGTTTTGCGCTCTTCTTCGCGGCCTATGTCGCCGAATATGTCCGCAGTGGACTTCAGGCGGTCCCGAGGGGGCAGATCGAGGCGGCGCGTTCGCTCGCAATGAGCAACTGGACGCTCAATGTCGACATCGTCCTGCCGCAGGCGCTGCGGGTTGTCGTTCCCTCACTGGTCGGACAGATCCTCGACATCTTCAACGGCGCGACACTGGTCTTCATCATCGGCCTGACCGATTTCCTGCGCGCCGGACAGATGATCCTCGCCGATCCACAGAACAGCGGCCGCACCTACGAGATCTACGTCTTCCTGTTCGCCGTCTATCTCGCCACCGGCGGGGCGATCACCTACGCCTCGCGCCGCCTCGAAGCTCATCTCGCAAGGGGATCACGATGAACGCCATCCAGATTCCAGCGGCCACGACGTCGCGCGACGTCATCGTCAGTATCGGCCGTCTCAACAAGTCCTTTGGTGCGTTCCATGTGCTGAAAGATGTCGATCTCGACGTCGGGCGCGGCGAAGTCGTCGTCGTCATCGGTGCCAGCGGCTCGGGGAAGTCGACCTTGATCCGCTGTGTCAACGGTCTGGAGATGTACCAGAGCGGGCGCCTGACCGTGGACGGCTTCAGCATGCCGACGGAGGCCGATCGCGCGATCGGCGGCGAGAAGGAATTGGCCAGGATCCGCAAGGGCGTCGGCATGGTATTCCAGCAGTTCAATCTGTTCCCGCATATGAGCGCGATCGACAACGTCGCGATTGCGCCGATCCGTGTTCGCGGCCGCAAGCCCGATGAGGCGAGGGCGAACGCGTTGCGCCTTCTCGAGCGGGTGGGCTTGCGCGACCACGCCCACAAGCATCCGTCCCAGCTCTCCGGCGGTCAGCAACAGCGCGTCGCAATCGCCCGGTCGCTGGCGATGGAGCCGCATATCATGCTGTTCGATGAGCCGACCTCGGCGCTCGACCCCGAGATGGTCGGCGAAGTGCTCGACGTCATGCGCGAGCTCGCGCGCGAAGGCATGACCATGATGATCGTCACCCACGAGATGGGTTTCGCCCGCGAGGTCGCCGATCGCGTCGTCTACATCGATCACGGACGGATCCTGGAGATAGGCACGCCCGCGGAGATTTTCGACCAGCCAACGCACGAACGAACCCGAACCTTTCTCTCGCGCGTGCTTCGTCACTGACGAAGGCGCCAGAGCATGATCCGGAAAAGTGCGAAGCGGTTTTTCGAAAAGATCATGCTCAAACAGAGACCTGAAGCGCGATGACAATTCAATCAAATCTCATCGCGCTTTAGAGCCGCGCAGAAAGAGCGCAGAATTCCGACCACCTAGAAGAGGATGACACATGTCACTTGCGACGGGCGCAGCTCAGGCCCATTCGACCGACGTCAACTGGCACAGCCTTTTTGGTGCTGATGCCCATCAGGCCGGCTCTGACGTCGTCGCGCTGATCGATCAGGACCGGAAGAGGGAGGCGCTGTCCCTCAACATGATCGCTTCCGCCTCCTATGCGCCACTCGGCCTGCGGCAGATCGAGGGGACCCATCTCGTCAACCGAGCGCCGATGGGACTGCCCGGCCGGCGGAGCGTCGCCAATTGCGAAGAACTCGACGCGATCGAGAACCTCGCAATCAACAGGGCGAAGGCGATCTTCGGCGCCGAATACGTCAATGTGCAGGCGCTGTCTTCAACCATTGCCAACGTCGCCGTCCTGCGCGCGATCCTGCCTCCCGAAGGCGCGCGGCTGCTGACCTTCGACGAGCTCGCCGGCGGTCATGTCAGCCACGGCGCCATGCGCCATATCACGGGCGCGAACCGCGAGGTAGTTTCATTCGGCGTGACTCGAACTGGCGCGGTCGATCTCGACCAGGCCCGCGACCTCGCACGCAAGATAAGGCCGCATGTTCTGCTCGCCGGCCCGTCCTCCTATCCGCGCGAGATCGACTTTGCTGGATTGAAGACCATTGCCGACGAGGTCGGTGCGCTGCTCTTCACCGACATTGCCCATGTCGCGGGGCTGATCGCGGCCGGCCTCCATGCCAATCCCGTTCCCTTCTCCGACGTCTCCACGAGCTCGACGCAGAAGACCTTGTGCGGACCGCGCAACGGCGCCTTTGTCTTCGCCAAGGAGCGCTTCGGCGCTGCCATCGACGCCGCTGTCTATCCCGGCCTGCAAGGGCCGGCCGCTTCGAACATGATCGCGGCGCGGGCCGTGCAGATGGAGATGATTACCCGCCCGGCCTTCGCGCAGCTGATGCGTGACGTCGTCGCGAATGCGAAGGCTTTCGCTGCGGGCCTGGAGGAGGGTGGCATCGAGCTCTACACCGGAGGCACGGACTCGCACATGATCATGGCCTACACCGGCGAAAGCTGGACGCAGCCGGAATTGGTGACGGGGCTCGGTGCTTATGGTGTCATCGGCAATGCCATGCGTGCGCCGGGGCAAGCTGGAGAGCCGCGTACCGCCTTCCGGTTCGGCAGCGTCGCATTGACGATCCGCGGCTTCGACGTAGCCGAGACGAGGACGCTCGGCCACGTAGTCGCCGAGATCTTGCGTGCCGGCCCAAGTGCTTCCGTCGATCCCGTGCGGCTTCGCGGGCTGAGGGATCTGGCTAACGCCCATCCCATTCCATCCTTTGTCGATTGATCCAGCATGCGGCCGACGTGGCGCCCGGGGCAGTTCTGCCCCGGGCGCCTCCACCCCTCGACCGCATATCGACAGGAACGCTACGTGCCCTCAGGATCGGTCTTTTTCCTGAGAATCCGCAGCCGCGCCGTGGCGTCGGCGACCGTGATGCCCTTGATGTCGACGAGGTCGGCCTGCACGATGATGGCACGATCCGTCCGCTCCACCACCCGCGCCCGTGCCGTGATCGGCCCAACGCCGGCAGGCTTCAAAAAGCGCGTATCGAGATTCTGCGTCACGACCGTGAGATCGGGAGTGAGCGCCGCCAGCGCGGCAATTCCAGTGGCGGAGTCCAGCATCGCGGCCAGAAAGCCGCCCTGGATCGTCCCATGCCTGTTGGTGAAGGACGGCTGAGCCTGGAAGCGGATCAGAGCGATTTGGCCTGTCTCGTCAAACCCCAGCCATTCGCGTCCAAGCAACTGGGCGCCGGGTGGGAGATGTATTGCCGCATCATTCAAATCGACCTCCCCATGATGCCATTCTGCTCCTGTGTTGCCCGACGCGTCAAGTTGGACTTCGAAAAAGACGAAGTCGCGACCGATGCCTGGCTACTGTGCATGGGGTTGTTTCGATATTTTTCGTTGGAGGCTCCAGTCCGTCCGGCCAGCCGAACTCGCGGCAGAGCGGAAATCCGCGCTCATCCCTTTGGCCCGCGCAGCTGCGCTGACAGCCGATCCAGCGCTTCCGCGACATCGCGCCATTGCGACAGCCAGCTCCGCGGAAAGCGGAAGGTGAGATCGGCGCCGCCGACACGGCGTTCGGAGAGGCACATGCCGGGCGTGGCGGCATCGCGCGTGCAGCGTGCGGTCAGCGCGGGGCTTGCGGCGGAATAGAAGTCCTCGCTGCCATAGGGCGTGTCGGCGCGGAACATCCGCATCGTCAGGCCGTCCGCCGCACTGGTCGCGGTCTGGTCGAGATAGCGCGGATAGATCGTGGCTGTTCGCTGCTCCGGCGCTAGCGCATCGTGATGCGCCGCGATCGACAGGAAGACACGGTCGATCGGTTGCATCGCCTCTTCCACGGTGTCGGCGGTGACATGTTTCGGCGCACCCGGCGGCTCAAGCGAAGGGTAGAGGAAGTCGAGATCGATGCGCTCCTGCGGCCCGGAGTGCCGCTGGATCTTCATCCGGATCGCGGTCGTGGGAACGTTGAACAGCGTGCCGCCGACGCTCACCGGCAGCCGGTCCGGCGCATTCGCGCCGCCCGAGCCCCAGGTCGGCCACAGCAAATAGGCGACGAGCGCCACTGCGCCCAGCGCCGCAGTGCCGCCGAGCACGATCGGGACGACATGCGCCCGAGGGTGCGTCCTGGAGGACCTGAGGGGAGCTGCCGAAAACATCGTCATGAGCTTGCGCAAGTCGAACCGGGAAGTCGGCCGGTGGCCGACGAATCAGCGGCGAATATGCCATGCGGCGGCGAATTCGCGGAGCGTTCCTGGCCGCCGGGACGGGGGAGGGCCCTGCGTGGATCGGTCCCCGCCGTTAACCTTCCCTTAAGGATAATGTAGCGTTAACCGGCACTCTTTGTCACAGGAAGGCTCCGGCGTTGCGTAAGGGCGGACCGTTCCGATGACACCTGAAGCCTTCAATTCCCTGTTCTCGATCTGCATCGGTTTCGCACTCGCGGGCGCGCTCGTGAACGGATACCAGGCGTTTGCGCAGCGGCCGGCAGGGTTCGGCCTGTTGCAGGACGGCGTGGCGCCGAAGACGTTTGCCGCGGTTCCGTTCCTGGTGTTCGCGGCGCCCTTCATCATCATGCGCAACACGTTGCGCGGCATGCGGGTGGAAAGCCGCCGCGTCGAATTCGTGATGATGGCGACCGTCATCGCCGGCTTCTGGAGCATGATGAGCGGCACCTTCTTCCTGATGACGCTGCGCGCCGCCGGCGTTCTGGTCTGACGCTTCCGTTGCCCGGGACGCTCGGCGTTCCCCAGGGACGCTCGGCGGCCCTTTGCCTCAGCGTCGCCGTTTCGCTATGGCTGGGGTTGACGCGACAGGAGAACCCCATGGCGATCTACGAGCTCGACGGACAGGCACCCGATCTTCCAGCCGACGGGAATTACTTCATCGCCGAGACCGCGACCGTGATCGGCCGCGTGCGCCTGAAGCCGGGTGCGAGCGTCTGGTTCGGCGCCGTGCTGCGCGGCGACAATGAGTGGATCGAGATCGGCGAGGGCGCCAATGTGCAGGATGGCTCGACCTGCCACACCGACCTCGGCTTTCCCCTGGTCATCGGCAAGAACTGCACCGTCGGCCACAACGTCATCCTGCACGGCTGCACGATCGAGGAGGGCGCGCTCGTCGGCATGGGCTCGATCGTGATGAACGGCGCGAAGATCGGCCGCAACAGCATCGTCGGCGCGGGCTCGGTCATCACCGAGGGCAAGGAATTTCCTGAACGTTCCCTGATCATCGGCTCGCCCGCGCGCGTGATCCGCACGCTCGACGACGCCCAGGTGCAGAAGATGGGGAGTGCCGCGAGGTTCTACGTGGCCAACGGCCCGCGCTTCAAGAAAGGCCTGAAGCGGATCGGCTGAGAATGGCCGTGGGCCGCCTCCGGTCCGCGCACCACGGATATATGCATGGCCGCCGCATAGCGGTCCGCTCGCGCCGCGCATCAGCTTCCTTCGGATTCACGTGCTTCGATCGCGGCTGCGACCTTCTCGTGGCCCGCCGACCACAGCGCATGCTCATCGCTGCCGTCCGAGTAGGGATTGGCTTCGGCCGGGATGTTTTCGCGCGCGGCGCGTTCGCCCTCTGCAAAAGGATCGCGATCGGTCATCGTGATTTGGCCTTTCTGACTTTGGAACGCGCAGCCCCGCTTGGCAGGGTCCTTGTTTGCGCTGATCGCGCCTCCATCCTCGCTTTCAAGCTGATGTGACGGGATTTGTTCCGGAACGCGTCTTGGACGCGACCGTTGACAGCCAAAGGAGCATTCCCGATGGCCCCGTCGCCTGCAAACACTTCAATCAAGATCTTGATCGTGATCCTCAGTCTCGCCGCGATGCCGGCGGTGTCGTTCGCGCAAACGACCGGCGCCGCGAGCGGATCGACGGGAGGCGTCGCCAACTCCCCGGCGCCGCCGCCCGGCACCAACAGCCTCGGTACGGCGCAATCGTCCGGCGCCTCCCGCGGGGGCACCACCGGCGCGGCCACAAGCGGGTCTCCCGATGCCGCCGTCAATGCCGAGAACAAGCTGCTGGACAAGAAGATGAAGGGCATCTGCCGCGGCTGCTGATGCTCGCGTGGAAGTGAGACAGTGAGGCTGTCAGGAAGGCGCGGCTGACGGTAGCTTGGTCCCGCTTTGAGCGTGGAACGTCTCCACGCGGAGGATCGAGTGATGTTACGCAAGATGATGATGGCGGCGCTGGCCGTCGCGGCAGTCGGCTTGTCGGCGCCGCAGGCGGCCGAGGCGCGGGGCGGTTTCGGTCATGGTGGCGGCGGCTGGGGCCACGGCGGCGGCGGCTGGGGCCATGGTGGCGGCTGGGGCCATGGCGGCCACTGGCGTGGCGGCGGCTTCTGGCCCGGAGTGGCGATCGGGGCAGGTCTCGCCGGCGCCGGCTACTATGGCGGCTATTACGGCTACGGTTACCCCTACTACGGCGATCCCTATTACTATGGTACCGGCTACGACGATGGCGGTTATGGTGGCTGCTATGTCGCGCGGAAGCGTGTCATGACGCCGTCCGGCTGGCGTGTCCGCCGCGTGGATGTCTGCGAGTAGCGGCCACGAGGCTCAGCCAGACTAGGAAGCCAGATCTACCAAAAGACTGGACCCACTAAAGAACAAGGCCGTTGACGCAGTATACCGTCAACGACCTTGCCAGCCCCGGACATTGAAATCGGCTCACGCCATCCGGTAACCGCCAGCATGGCGCGGAATCATACGGGGGAATGTGATCCAGTTCACATGTGGAAAAATTTAAGTCGCAAACCCTGACCCGGCTAACCGCGCGAGCGCTTGCGGGCACTGGCGTGGGCACGGCGAGACGGTTTCCTGCGGGTGACCGAGGGTGCCTCCGCCTCCGTGGCCCGGGCGCTGGCAAAGGACTGCCGAAGGCTGTCGATGGACTCGTTCAGCGTCGTGACCTGCTCGGACAGTCGCTTGGTGTCGGCCTGCTGGAATGCGAGCAGCTTCTTCACCGTCTGGAGCTGGTCCTGCACGACCTGGAGCTGGTCGATCGATTCCTGTTGGGTCGCCTCCAGACCCTTGGTCTTCTCGACGAGTTGCTCGGATGCCTGGGCCGTGCGGGCCTGGAGCTGCCGCGACGCCACCACCCGGTCGGTCTCAGGAGTTGCACCGGTATAGGCGCGCCAGATCGCAATCGAGGTCACGCCGGCGATGAGGAGCAGGAGGGCTGCGGCGGTCAGCGCAATCGGCTGGGCGCCAAGGCGAAGGAGGGGGTTGGACGGCTTGTCCTGGGCGAGATCGATCATCGCTGACAAAACCCAAATTGAAACTTGGTGAGTGGCGAAGTGCGGCAACCAGAGGTCGCCGGGACGTCCCGAAAGTGTTACCATTCAGCAACAAATGGGACCAAAAAGAGGCTAACGGCAAAAACCCAGCAATCAGTTGGTCTTGGGGCCCGTGAAGGTCCCCAAAAGAGCCGAGATCAAGGCTGGAACGGCGAAAACGGCCCCAAATAGGTCTTCGAGCGCGGCGCTGCATAGGGCCCGAGCCGGGAGGTTTTCAGTCCCAGCCGCACCAGTGATTCTGCTAGCGTGACCGCCGCGGCGACGCCGTCGACCACGGGCAGGCCATGTGTGGCGGCGAGCTCGGCGGCGAGGTCAGCCATGCCGGCGCAGCCGAGCACGATGGCTTCCGCCCGATCGTCGCGGACCGCGGCGGTGATCTCGACGGAGATCTTGCCGAGAGCATCAGCATTGCGCTCCTCGAGCGCGAGCACCGGGACCTCGGCGGCACGGACGCGAGCGCAGCGCTCGGCGAGGCCGTATTTCCGCAAATTATGCTCGATCGGCACGATCGAGACACCGAGCGTCGTCACCACGGCAAAGCGCGCCGCGATCAGGCTCGCCATGTGGAAGCCGGCTTCCCCGATGCCGATCACCGGCGCTTTCGCGGCGGCACGCGCGGCGTCGAGGCCGGTGTCGTCGAAGCAGGCGATGATGTGGGCGTCGGCGCCATCGCGGTCGGCGTCGCGGATGCAGCCGAGCATGCCGGGCACGGCGAAGGCTTCGTCGTAAAAGCCCTCGATCGAGACCGGGCCCATCGCGGGCTGGCGCGCATCGATCAATGTGTCGGGCAGGGCGACGCTGCGTGCTGCAGCGGCGATCTTCGCCGTCATCGACGCGGTGGTGTTGGGATTGACGACGTGCAGCCGCATCAGTTCAGACAAGCCCCTTGTCAGACAAGCCCTTGGCCGGCATCCGAGCCCTTGGCCGCCTGCCGTTTGTTGAGCATGTGGATGGTGCCGAGTGCAAGGGCGATCACGGTGAAGGACACCGCCGAGATCACGGTGCCGAGCGCATAGATGTCGGGGTTCGTCACGGTGGTGGTGAGGCCCTGGAGATCGAGCGGCAGCGTGTTCACCGCCCCGATCGCCTGGCTGGAGCGGGCGAGCTCGTCCCAGGACAGCGTGAAGCCGAACAGGCCGATGCCGATCACGGAGGGCAGGATGATCGGCAGCACGACATGACGGAAGGCCTGCCACGGCGTCGCACCGAGATCGCGCGCGGCTTCCTCGAGCCTGGGATCGAAGCGGTTGAAGATCGCGAACATGATGAGCAGGCCGAACGGCAGCGTCCAGGTCAGATGCGCACCGAGACCCGAGGTGAGCAGGCCCATCGAGGTTTCAAAGTTCTCGTTCCAGTGCGCCTTGATCAGATCGTCGATGATGCGGAATTCAAGCGAGATGCCGAGCGAGGTGATGATCGAGGGCACGATCAGGCTCGCGATCGCCGAGTAAAATAGAATGCCCTGCGCCTTGAACTTGCGGCGGAAGGCCATGCCGGCGGCGACCGACAGAACGACGGTCACAACCATCACGATCAGGCCAAGCAGCAGCGAGCGTCGGAAGGCCGCGCCGAGATCGACGATGCCGGTGCCCTGGAACAGTTTTGCGATCCAGAAGGTCGACACGCCGTTCATCGGGAAGGTGAGGCCGCCCTGCGGGCCCTGGAACGAGAGAACGTAGATCGCGATCATCGGGCCGTAGAGAAACAGCACATAGGCCGCGAAGAAGATCGCGAGCACGTAGAACGAGCGCGGGCGTCCTTCCTTCATGCTCTAGAGCTCCTTCTTGATGTCGACGATGCGCGACATCATGGTGATGATCAGGAAGGTGATGATGAGCAGGATCACGGCGTTCGCGGCGGCAGCCGGGAATTGCAACGCGTTCACCCGCGTCTCGATGATCTTGCCGGCGGCGGCGATCTGCTGGCCGCCCATCACGCCGATGGTGATGAAGTCGCCCATCACGATGGTGATGACGAAGATCGAGCCGATCACGATGCCGGGCTTGGAGAGCGGGATGATGACGTTGACCAGCGTCTGGAAGCCGGTGGCGCCGGCATCATAGGCCGCCTCGATCAGCGACTTGTCGATGCGCACCATCGAATTGAAGATCGGCACCACCATGAAGAAGGTGAAGAGGTGCACCAGCGCCAGCACCACGGAGAATTCGGAGAAAAGCAGCCATTCCAGCGGATGGTTGATCAATCCACTCTTGACCAGTCCGGAGTTCACGAGGCCGTTGCGCCCGAGCAGCGGGATCCAGGCGATCATGCGGATCACGTTGGAGGTCCAGAACGGGATCGTGCAGAGCAGCGACAGTCCCATCTGCCAGGTCTTGGACTTGACGTGGAAGGCGAGGAAATAGGCGACCCAGAAGCCGATGAAGAGCGTGATGACCCAGACCAGGAAGCACAGCTTCAGCGTCTTCAGGTAGGTCTTGGCGATGGTGCAGAGATCGGGGAGCTGCGCGATGCAGCCCTCGAACGTGTCGGTGTAGCCGCGGCCGGAGAACGCCGGCAGCAGCTGGTATTCGTTGTAGTCCCAGAACGAGACGATGACGACGAAGACCAGAGGGATCAGGAAGAAGGCGAGAAACACCAGCATCATCGGCCCGGCCTGGAGCCAGGAGATGAAGGAGGGCGACAGGCGCGTCGCTTTCGCGGCGCGCGCCGTGCCCGACCCCGGGATCAATCCCGGGGACGCCTGTTGCAGGATGTCCTCTGACGTGTCCATCACGTTAGGCCGCGATGAACTCGTTCCACTTGCGGACCATGTAGTCGTTCTCGTCCATCACGGCGTTCCAGCAGGCGACGCCGCCCATGCGGTCCTCGTAGGAGCCGCCGTCGCGCACCGCGCCGGCCTTCTCGAGCAGCGAGCCGTCGGGCGCCTTGATGTCCTTCTCGGCCGGCTTGCCTTCCATCCAATACGCCCACTCGTAGGGCTCCATATGCGCCTTGGCGGTGGAGAGCACGGCGGAGTAGTAGCCCTGGCGGTTGAGATAGGCGCCGGCATAGCCGGACAGGAACCAGTTCACGAAC
Organism: Bradyrhizobium sp. Mp27; assembly: GCF_029953005.1. Classification (NCBI taxonomy): domain Bacteria; kingdom Pseudomonadati; phylum Pseudomonadota; class Alphaproteobacteria; order Hyphomicrobiales; family Nitrobacteraceae; genus Bradyrhizobium; species Bradyrhizobium sp. Mp27. The sequence continues at coordinate 25,226 of NZ_JASAUS010000110.1, forward strand.
TCATAGGCCCATTCGAGCTTCGCACCGGACACGCCCTTGGAGACGCAGAAGCCCGAGGCCCAGGAGCGATAGCCTTCCTTGAGCGGCTGGAAGGTGCAGGGGATGCCCATCGAACGCACCTTCGTCACCGCCGGCGACCACATCGACTGGATCACGGTCTCGCCTGACGCCATCAGGTTGACGCTCTCGTTGAAGTCCTTCCAGAAGGCGCGGAACTGGCCGGCCTTCTTGGCTTCGGTCATCACCTTCATGGTGAGATCGATCTCTTCCTTGGTCATGTTGCCCTTGTCGGCATATTTGTACTTGCCGGTGGCTTCTACGACCATCGCGGCATCCATGATGCCGATCGAGGGGATGTTGAGGATCGAGGCCTTGCCCTTGAATTCGGGATTGAGCAGCTCCGACCACGAGCTGATCGGCCGCTTGATCAGGTCGGGACGAATGCCGAGCGTGTCGGCGTTGTAGACGGTCGGGATCAGCGTGACGAACTCGGTCGCCGACGTCGCGAACTTCTTGGAGTCCTTGCCTTCGAGATAGAGCACCTTCCAGGGCGCCGTGCCCTGGCCGCCGATCTTCTTGCCGCCGGGCGTCTCGCCCTTGGTGAAGACCGGCGTGATGTTGTCGAATTCCTTGATCTTCTTGGCGTCGAGGGCAAGGATGTTGCCCGACGGCACGATCTTCTTCAGCGAGAAATATTCGGTGTCGAGCACGTCGAAGGAGTTGGGCTGGGTCATCACGCGCTTGGTGACGTCGTCGGTGGTCGCGGTGATGTATTCGATCTTGATGCCGGTGTCCTTGAGGCACTGCTTGGAGATGTCGTCGCCCTCGTTCACGGCGGTGCCGAGATAGCGCAGCACCTTCGCATCGGCCGATTTCACATAGGGGAAGCCGGTGATGGCGCCGGAGCCGGCGGCGAGGCCCGCGAGACCTGCGGTGCCCTTGAGCAGCGTGCGGCGGCTGACGCCCTTCGTCCTGGTGGTCTCGGTCATATCAGTCACTCCTCTGTTGCGCATTCCAGTGATCGATCGGCGCTATTGCAGGCGTTGCGCCTTGGCGGGATCCCAGGTGGCCAGCACGCGGTCGCCCGGTCGGAACGGGTGGACGTCGAAGGCGGCCTCGGGGAGGTGGGAGAACAGGGCGGTGCCGTCGTCGAGCGTGAGCGAGACGGCGATGTAGGAGCCCTGGTACTCGGTCTGGGTCAGCAGCGCCGGCGCGCCGAACGCGCCCTCGGCGAACGGCGCGATGCCGAGCTGATCGGCGCGCACGGCGATGAGGTTTCCGGCGTCGCTGAGGACGTTGTGGCCGCCGATGAAGCGGGCGACGAATTCGGTGCGGGGATGGTGGAAGATCTCGCGCGCGGTGCCCTGCTGTTCGATCCTGCCCTGGTTCATCACCACGATGTGGTCGGCGAGCGCCATCGCTTCTTCCTGGCCGTGGGTGACCTGGATGAAGCTGATGCCGAGCTCGCGCTGAAGGCGCTTCAACTCGCCGCGCATCCTCACCCGCAGGAACGGATCGAGCGCTGAGAGCGGCTCGTCGAGCAGCAGGATCTGTGGCTCGGTGATCAGTGCGCGAGCCAGCGCCACGCGCTGCTGCTGGCCGCCGGAGAGTTGGGCCGGGAGCCGGCCCGCATAGGGCGTCATCGCCACCAGCTCGAGCAATTCGCCGGCGCGCTTGTGCCTGGTCGCGCGGTCGACGCCGCGCATTTTGAGGGCAAACGCCACGTTGTCGAGCACGGTCAGATGCGGAAACAGCGCGTAGGACTGGAACATCATCGCCGTGCCGCGCTTGGCGGGTTCGAGGTCGGTCACGTTCTGCGCACCGAGAATGATGTCGCCTTTGCTGACCGCCTCATGGCCCGCGATCATCCGCAAGGTCGAGGTCTTGCCGCAGCCGGAGGGGCCGAGCAGGCAGCAATAGGTCCCGGCCGGGATCTTCAAATTGACGGTGTCGACCGCCAGCGTCGTGTCGTAGCGCTTGGTGACGGCGACCAGTTCGAGAGCGGCGGGAGTGGCCATGGCGTGTCCGAGGGAGGGGCGATGCTCCCGTCTCTCCGCAAGGTCCGTGCCAACCGCCCTTGGCCGGCTGAATTCCAGAACTGTGCAGCAGAGTCAGGTCGTTAGATCAAATCTGCCGCCTTCGGCCGTCCCGGCACCCGTCTGCCTCGCTGCACACAAAACGGGCGCGGATTGTATAAACTTTCGCCTGTGATTGGATACAGGTCGTCGACTAACATTCAAGGCCGAACGTCGCCGATCGAGCCCTCACACCCAACCCTTCGAACCGATGGCCGCCAAGACTCGCACGAAATCCGACGCGCCTGATGCGAGCGATCGCGTCAGCCGTATCAGGGAGGGGGTGACCGCCGCGATCCTCGAGCATCGCCTGCTGCCCGGTACGAAGCTCGGCGAGGACGAGATCGGCGAGATCTACGGCGCGAGCCGCACGCTGGTCCGCACGGCGCTCCAGCAGCTTGCGCATGAAGGCATTGTCAACATCGAGAAGAACCGCGGCGCCTTCGTCGCGCGGCCGACGCCGGGCGATGCCCGTGAAGTGTTCGAGGCGCGCCGCCTGATCGAGCCGACCATCGTCGATCACGCGATCGATGCGGTGTCACCGGCCTGGATCGATCGCCTCCAGCAGCATCTCGCCGAGGAGCGCGAGGCGGAGCTGCGCGGTGATGCGCACGCCTCGGTCCGGCTCTCCGGCGAGTTTCATCGTCTCGTCGCCGAGATGAGCGGGCACAGCATCTATCTCGGCTTCCTGAAAGAGCTGATCGCGCGCTCCTCGCTCATCATCCTGCTCTACCGCCGCCACGACACGCCGGCCTGCGGCACCGATCATCACGCCGGCATCGTCGCCGCGATCCGCAAGCGCGACAAGCAGGCTGCGCGCGTGCAGATGCTGTCGCATCTGGACGAGATCGAGGCCGAGCTGTTCTTGAAGGACCCCGCCGCCGACGAGCTGCGGCTCGCCGACGTGCTGGGCGCGTAGAGCGTTTTCGAGCGAAGTGGATACCGGTTCGCGTAAGGAAAACGCGTCAAGACCAAAATCTACCGTTCCGTTCCGATGCAGTCGGAACGGAATTGGCACTAGCGAACCGCATCGTTTGCTTATGGCAGCGAAGATCCTTCGTTGCGCTTCATGATCTTTAGCACGAGCAGGATCGCGCCAACTATCAGGAAGAGAACGCCGAGGAAAGTCGTGCCGCCGGACTCGAAGGTCACGCCCACTGCGGTCAGCAGGCATCCGGCGATGATTGCGAGAAGTCCACCGAGCTTCTTGACCAGCAGGACATGTCCGTCACTCGTTTGTGCCACCATGCTACGCCTCGTTATGTCGCGCCTGCGTTGGCCGTCCCTGTTGCTTGTTTCCCGGTCGAGCAGGCCGGCACTATCGTACTCCTGAATACGCCGGTTGCAATCTGGCGTTGATCATAAACTTTTCGAGGTGGCGTTATTTGATTTCCATGCAAGTGAGACAGCTGCGCTTACTAAATTTCCTAAATTTCCTGCCTAGAGCCTGTTGCGATGCATCTCCGTGGGAGTCGTATGGCTGAATTGCATAATCTCCTTATGGTTGCAAATTGACTCTGGCGAACTGTAGGCATCAACTTACCCTTACACGGTTGAGTTCTGGAGCGGGTCGGCATGAGCTATGGCTGATTTTGGGTGACGCGGCCTGATCAGGCGGCGTGGCTTTCAGTGTTCGGAATGACTTCGATTCCGTCGATGAACTTTACACCGGCGATGACTTTCGGC
>NZ_JASAUS010000111.1:0-28015 GCF_029953005.1 Bradyrhizobium sp. Mp27
GCGTGAGCCGCCCTCCGAGGGCAACCACTACAGATCTTCGCAGGCATTGCCGGGACCAGGGCACTCGCTCCTGACGTCTTCAGCCTCAAGAGCCGATAACGCAACAGGCCCCTTGTGGGAGAAGGTGGCGCGAAGCGCCGGATGAGGGGTATTTGTCCTCGAACTCAGTATCGTAGGGTGGGCAAAGCGAAGCGTGCCCACCGCTTCTGTTGCGGTATTGGATCGATGGTGGGCACGGCGCAAGCGCGCCTTTGCCCACCCTACGATTCCGGACTCGCGGAGAGATACCCCTCACCCGTCTCGCCGCTTTGCGGCGAGCCACCCTCTCCCACACAAGGGGAGAGGGAAGAGAATTACGCCGCCACCACGCGCGGCGCGTCCACTGCGTCCGACGGCTGCACCGGCCTGCTCAGCATCGTTACCTCGCTGAAGCCGACAGCGCGGAGTTGCTCGCACATCAGCGTGCGCGCGTCGGCGGCCATCGAGGCATCGGGCACCACGACGGCGCGGGCATGCGCCGTCAGCAGTTCGGCCGGGACGTCCGAGGCGCTGCCGGCGTCCACCAGCACGTGGTCGTAGGCGCGGAGCAGCGCATCGATCGCGAGCGTCACCCGCGGCGATTGCAGCAGGCTGCGGTCGAAGCCGGGACGGCCGGCCATGACGAGATGCAGCCGCGAGAGCTTGTCCCGGGTGATGATTTGCGCGAACGAGGCCTCGCCCTGCATCAGCTCGGCGAGGCCGGGAGCCGAAGTATCCACGGACACCGCAGCGATGGTCGGCGAGGATCCGGCGAGATCGACCACAACGACGCGCGCATCGCGCGCCAGGTGCCGGGCCAGCGTCAGCGTCGACAGCGTGATGGCTTCGCCGGCCGCGGTGCCCAGCACCGTGACCTTCTTCGCCGCCGGTCCCGCAGCGCGCAGGCTGTCGGCGAGATGCTCGATCTCTGCGAATTCAGTGACATCGGCGTCGGCCGTCATCTCGGGCTGAAGCGGCATAAGGTCGTCCACAACCGGATCGAGCATCGGTTCGGCCACCGGCTGGACCACCGGCTCGACCATCGGCTGGACTACCGGTTCTTGGCGCACCGGCGCCTGCGTTTGCGCCGGCGTGAACACGGCCACCGCGCGCGGCGCGGTCTGGCGCAGCAGCTCGCCGGTGACGACGACGCCGGACGAGAGCAGCAGCGTCGCGATCGTCGCAATCAGCACGATCGGCAGCTTCTTCGGATAGGCCGGCGTATTCGAGACGATGGCGCGCGAGATGATGCGGCCTTCCGCCGGCGCGGTATCGATGCTCTCGCGGGTGCTGGCCTCGCGATACTTCCCAAGATAGGTCTCGAGCAGGTCACGCTGCGCCTTGGCTTCGCGCTCGAGCGCGCGGAGCTGGACGTCCTGACCGTTGGTCGAGGTCGCCTGCTTCTTGAGCTGATCGAGGCTGGCCGTCAGGCCGTCGACCCGGCCACTGGCGATCCGCGCATCGCTTTCGAGCGAGCGCGAGATCTTGGCCGCTTCGTCGCGAATCTGGTTGTCGAGGTCGCCAAGCTGCGCCTTCAGCTCCTTGATCCGCGGGTGATTGCCGAGCAGCGTCGATGACTGTTCGGCAAGCTGCGCCCGCAACGTCACCCGCTGCTCCGACAATCGCCGCATCAGCTCGGAATTAACCACCTCGGACGCTTCGATCGGCTTGCCGCTCTGGAGCATCTCTTTGATCAGCCGCGCCCTGGATTCAGCATCCGCCTTCATCGAGCGTGCGTTGTTGAGCTGGGTATTGACCTCGCCCATCTGCTGGTTCGAGAGCGTGGTGTTGTTGGTGCCGACGAACAGCGACGACTTGGAACGGAAGTCCTCGACCTTGGCTTCGGCGTCGGAGACTTTCTTGCGCAGATTTTCGATTTCGCCCGAAAGCCACTGGCTGGCGCTGCGGGCCTGGTCCTGGCGCGCATTCTGCTGGAGCACGAGATAGCCGTCGGCGATCGAATTGGCGACGCGCGCGGCAAGGTCAGGATCGGCGGACTGGAATTCGACCACGATCACGCGCGACTTGTCGACGGCGTAGGCCTGGAGCCGCTCGTAATAGGCATCCAGCACCCGCTCTTCCGGCGTCATCGAAAACGGATCGCGACCGATTCCGATCATCGCCGCGAGCGACTTCAGCGGCGAAATGCCCTGCAGCACCGGATCGAACTCGGGGCGTTCCGCGAGCTTGTTCTTCTTGATGATCTCGCGCGCGAGATCGCGCGACAGCACGAGCTGCACCTGGCTGGTCACCGCCTCGGGGTCGAGCGACTGCCGCTCCTCGGTGCTGCGGTCGCTGCTCGGCCGCAGGAACACGTTCTCGCGGCCGTCGATCAGGATGCGGGATTCCGACTTGTAACGCGGGGTGACGAGATTGACGGCGGCGATCGACGCGACGAGCGCGAGCACCGTCGGCACGATGATCCAGCCGCGCTTGCGGGCGAGCACCGCGCCGAGCGCATGGAGATCGATATCGCCGGATTCGGCTTGTGCCTGCTTCGCAGCAACGGGCGCAGGCTCTGCTTCAATCTTTCGCGCGGCTTCGGTCGATTTCGCTTCGGCCTTGGGCTTCGAAATAGCCCGCTCGACCACCGCCTTGTCCTTGCCGGCACGCCAGAACGCTAAACGCATCGAACACTCCCGCAGGGCAACGCTGCGACTCTACCTCAACCGGGGCGATTACACTCCATTAAGGTTGCTGCTGGGTTAATCGCGCCCGGCCGCGACCGGCGCGCACGGCGCCGTCATCGTTTGTTAACCACGAGGGCTCTTAATCCATCTCGATATTTCGAGAATTGTTCGAGCATTCGCTGTCGAGCGCTGGTTCTGATCATGCCCCCCTCTCCCGACCGGCCGCTCCGCATCCTGCACGCCGTGCGCGCTCCCGTGGGCGGCATCATCCGCCACATCCTTGATCTCGCCAACGGTCAGGTCGATCGCGGTCATCACGTCGGGATTCTCGCCGACAGCCTCACCGGCGGCGAGCGCGCGGACAAGGCGCTGGCCGAGCTCGCGCCGCGGCTGAAGCTCGGCGTGCACCGGCTGGCGATCCGCCGCGAACCGTCGCCTGACGATCTTCTGGTGTGGCTGCGGATGCGACGCCTGATCGCCACGCTCAAGCCCGACGTCACGCACGGCCACGGAGCCAAGGCCGGCGCCTTCGTCCGCATGCGGCGGCGATCCGACGACACCATCCGCATCTACACCCCGCATGGCGGCTCGCTGCACTATCCCCTCAATACCTTCAAGGGCGAGTTTTACGCGCGGCTCGAGCGCACGCTGATGGACGCGACGGACCTGTTCCTGTTCGAGAGCGCGTTTGCGCGCGACACCTATCAGCGCATCGTCGGCAGACCCAGGGGCGTGGTGCACTGTGTCTTCAATGGCGTGACGCCGGAGGAATTCGAGCCTGTTGGCATCGCCGACGATGCCACCGATCTCGCCTATGTCGGCGAATTCAGGCACATCAAGGGCGCGGATTTGCTGGTCGATGCGGTGGCGCGCCTGCACGAGGGCGGCAAGAAGGTCACGCTCACGCTCGGCGGCGATGGCGAGGAGACGGCGGCGCTGAAAGCGCAGGTCGACAGGCTCGGTCTCTCCAGCGCCATCCGCTTCATCGGTCACGTCAAGGCGCGCTACGGCTTCTCCAAGGGACGCCTGCTGGTCGTGCCCTCGCGCGGCGATTCCATGCCCTATGTCGTGATCGAGGCTGGAGCTGCCGGCATTCCCATGATCGCGGCCCGCGTCGGCGGCATCCCCGAGATCTTTGGGCATGACAGCCCGGCGCTGTTCGCGGCGAGCAACGCCGAGGCCATGGCGGAAGCGATCGCGGCCGCACTCGACGATCCACAGGCGACCGCGCAGCGCGCCTCCGCCCTGCGCGAGCGCATCTCCGCGCATTTCTCCCAGCAGGCGATGGTTGACGGCGTGCTCGCGGGTTATCGCGACGCATTTGCCAATCATTAACCATCCTTAAGACCGCTTTAGAGAATCTTCCGATTTGTCCGATAATCGACGTGCCAGGGGATGCTCGCCCGGGGCGCAACGCTGCGACCCGCGGGTTTTTTGGAATGGACGTGGACGCCCGTGGAACCGCTCAACGCACGCTCGATGCTCGACGCCGCGACAGGCGCCGCGGCGAAGCCAGCTGACCAACCGTTTGTGGAGCGCCGTCGCCGGCTCTCGCCCGCCGCGCTCGACGTCGTCAACCAGAAGGTCGCCCGCGCCTATTCGCCGATCGTGATCACCGGATTCGTCCGCCTGGTCGATTTCGCGCTGCTGAGCCTCGTCGGCATCGCGCTCTATGTCGGCTATGTCATGCCGCTCGCCGGCTCCTTCAGCTGGGTTTATCCCGCGCAGATCATCGCCGTCGCGGCCGCCGCCGTGGTCTGCTTCCAGGCCGCCGACATCTATCAGGTGCAGCTGTTCCGCGGCCAGCTCCGGCAGATGACGCGGATGATCTCCTCCTGGTCGTTCGTCTTCCTGCTGTTCATCGGCGTATCCTTCTTCGCCAAGTTCGGCAGCGAAATGTCGCGGCTGTGGCTTGCCGCCTTCTACTTCCTCGGGCTCGCCGCGCTCATCTCCCAACGTCTGGTGCTGCGCTCGCTGGTGCGCGCCTGGGCACGCCAGGGCCGGCTCGACCGCCGCACCATCGTCGTCGGCTCCGACAGCAACGGCGAGCAGCTGGTCGAGGCGCTGAATGCCCAGGAGGATTCCGACATCCTCGTGCTCGGCGTGTTCGACGACCGCAACGACAGTCGCGCGCTCGACACCTGCGCCGGCGCGCGCAAGCTCGGCAAGGTCGACGACATCGTCGAATTCGCCCGCCGCACCCGCGTCGATCTCGTGCTGTTCGCGCTGCCGATCTCGGCGGAGACGCGCATCCTGGAGATGCTGAAGAAGCTCTGGGTGCTGCCGGTCGACATCCGGCTCTCCGCGCACACCAACAAGCTGCGTTTCCGTCCCCGCTCCTATTCCTATCTCGGCGAGGTGCCGACGCTCGACGTGTTCGAGGCGCCGATCACCGACTGGGACCTGGTGATGAAGTGGCTGTTCGACCGCATCGTCGGCGGTCTTGCGCTGCTCGCAGCCCTGCCGGTGATGGGACTGGTGGCGCTGGCGGTCAAGCTCGACAGCCCCGGCCCGGCGTTGTTCCGTCAGAAGCGCTTCGGCTTCAACAACGAGCGTATCGACGTCTACAAATTCCGCTCGATGTACCACCATCAGGCCGACCCGACCGCCTCCAAGGTGGTGACCAAGAACGATCCGCGCGTCACCCGCGTTGGCCGCTTCATCCGCAAGACCAGCCTCGACGAGCTGCCGCAACTCTTCAACGTGGTGTTCTCGGGCAATCTGTCCCTGGTCGGCCCGCGTCCGCATGCGGTGCAGGGCAAGCTCCAGAGCCGCCTGTTCGACGAAGCCGTCGACGGCTATTTCGCTCGTCACCGCGTCAAGCCCGGCATTACCGGCTGGGCCCAGATCAACGGCTGGCGCGGCGAGATCGACAATGAAGAGAAGATCCAGAAGCGCGTCGAATTCGACCTCTACTACATCGAGAACTGGTCGGTGCTGTTCGACCTCGTCATTCTCCTGAAGACGCCGGTCTCGCTGCTGACCAAGAACGAGAACGCGTATTGAGTTGAGTCTTTCCGTCATGCCCCGCGAAGGCGGGGCATCCAGTACTCCGCGGCGTGAGCCGTTTCCGCAATAGGCGCCGCGGAGTACTGGATCGCCCGGTCAAGCCGGGCGATGACCGCAGTGTTTGTGGCGTACAAGTTGCGTAAGCGTATGAGCATGTGATGGCGTATGCGGCGACAGCCGGTGGAGTGAAATTAGCCGCACCGGCTGCGCCCGGCGTGCTGGCCATCCAGCGCGCGCTGGTGTGGCTGGTCGGCGCCTCCGGCGCCATCGTCTTCATCGAGCCGAGCCCCTACGAGATCGTGACGCTGCTGGCCGCCGTCACCTTCTTCGCGACCGGCCTGCGCCTGCGGCTCGTGCTGATGCCGCTGATCCTGATGCTGGTCCTGCTCAATGTCGGCTACACGATCAGCGCGGTCCCGCTATTCGAACAGTCCGAGGTGGCGAGCTGGATTGCGACCTCATGGTACATGGCGGTCACCGTCGTGTTCTTCGCGATGGTCACCTCAGAAGACACCGCGGCCCGGCTCGACATGCTCCGCCGCGGCCTCGTGGTCGGCGCGATGGTCGCCTCGCTGTCTGCAGTCGCCGGCTACTTCCATCTGGTCCCCGGCGGAGACGATCTCCTCACACTCTACGGGCGCGCGCGCGGCACGTTCAAGGATCCGAACGTGCTCGGCGCCTTCCTGATCCTTCCGGCGCTGTTCGCGCTCCAGAGCGTGGTCTCCGACAAGTTTGCCAAGGCGTTCCGCAACGTCATCGCTTTCGGCATCATGTCGCTGGCGATCCTGCTCGCTTTCTCCCGCGCCGCCTGGGGCGGACTGGTGCTGACCTCCGCCTTCATGCTGGCGCTGATGGTGCTGACCAGCCGCACCAACGCGCAGCGCTCGCGCATCGTCGTCATGGCGATCGTCGCCGCGGTGCTGGGCCTCGCGCTGATTGCGGTGCTGCTGTCATTCGATTCCACTGCCGAGATGTTCAAGCAGCGCGCGAGCTTCGATCAGAGCTATGACGAAGGCCGCTTCGGCCGGTTCGGCCGGCATATCCTCGGCGCGGAGATGGCGCTCGACCTGCCGTTCGGCATCGGCCCCCTGCAATTCCACCGCTACTTCCCCGAGGACACCCACAACTCCTACCTCAACGCCTTCATGTCCGGCGGCTGGCTTTCCGGCGTGTGCTATCCCGCGCTGGTCTTCACCACGGTCATCATGGGTATCAGGCACATCTTCGTCCGTGTGCCCTGGCAGCGCGCTTATCTCGCGATCTTCTCCGCCTTCGTCGGCACCGTCGGCGAGAGCTTCGTGATCGACACCGACCACTGGCGGCATTTCTGGATGATGCTGGGCGCGATGTGGGGCATGATCGCGGCTGCGCAGGCTTACAAGATCCAGGACATTACCGTTCCGATGGAATCGGAACGGTAATGTCTGGCTTTCTGTTTTGACGCGTTTTCTTGACGCGAACCGGTATCCACTTCGCTCGAAAACGCTCTAGCGACGAAGCTTCTTCAGTTTGAGATCCGGCCGCTTTTCCGGCGGCGTGTCGAGAAGTCCCTTCAGCGCCTCGGTTGCCGCGAGCACACCCTTGTAGCCCTCGGTCGCGAAGCGCAGCAGCAGGCGCAGCTCCTCGTCGGAATAGGCGCTGAACACCTTCTCCATCGCCTGCTGCATCGGCACGTAGAGTTGGCCGATCTTCATCGCCGTCTCGGGCACGACGGAGATGAAGACCTTGCGGCGGTCTTTCTCGTCCCGCTCGCGGCGCACCAGCCCGGCCTTCTCGAGTCGGTCCACCACGCCGGTGATGGCGCCCGTCGTCAGCCCCGTGACCTCGGCGAGCCGGCCCGCGGTAACGCGGCCCTCCAGATAGAGGATGTCCATGCATTCGAGGTCGGAATTGGCAATTCCGGCAACGTTCGCAACCGTTTGGCCATAGAGCACGCCCTGCGCGGACGACCGCCGCATCGCCTCCTCGAGCTCCTGCAACAGCGCCGCGCGCACCTTCGTCCTTGACAAGGCCGACCTCATATCTTAGTCGATATATATCTTAGCTACTAAGAGATTTAGCAACCGTAATTTCTCCTAGCACCACGGAAACGTCGGGAGCAAGCCATGTCCAACCGTCCCCGCAAGGCCCTGATCATCGGCGCCGGCATCGCCGGCCCTGTCGCCGCAATCCTGTTGCGCCGCGCCGGCATCGAATCCGCGATCTACGAGGCCTGGCCCTATTCGAAAGGCATCGGCGGCGGCCTCCAGATCGCACCGAACGGCATGCATGTCATGGACGAGATCGGGCTCGCGAACGAGCTGATCAGCCGTGGCTCGATCGCGGAATCCTTCGACTTCTATTCGCAGAGCGGCGAACGGCTCGGCTCGATCAACCGCGACATGGCGCGGCGCTTCGGCCAGCCGGCCGTCAATGTCTGCCGCGCCACGCTGAACGAAATCCTGATCGACAAGGCCTGGTGCGCCTGCGTCTCGCTCTATTTCGAGAAGCGTCTGATCAAGATCGAGGACCGCGGCGACCAGCCGATCATCGCCTACTTCTCCGACGGCACCACGGCCGAAGGCGACTTCCTGATCGGTGCCGACGGCGTGCACTCGGTCGTGCGCCGCCAGGTCGTGCCGGACGGTCCGCAACCGTTCGACACCGGGCTGATCGGGTTCGGCGGCTTCGTGCCGCACGCCGTCCTCGATGGCAGGCCGATCGGCCGGCACGTCGAGACCACGTTCGGCAAGAGCGGCTTCTTCGGCTATGGCTATTGCAGCCCGGATCCGAACGACGGCGTGATGTGGTGGAGCACGCAGCCCGCGCACGGCATGGACGCGGCGATGTTCCGCGCGCTCGACCACGTGACGCTGAAGCAGCATCTGCGCGGCTTCCATCACGGCTGGCACGATCCGATCCCCGACATCATCGACGCGGCCGAGAACATCGTGGTCACCGACACGCTCGACGTCGCGACCTTGCCGACCTGGTCGCGCAAGCGCTCGCTGCTGATCGGCGATGCCGCGCATGCGACCAGCCCCCACGCCGGCCAGGGCGCTTCGCTCGCGCTCGAGGATGCGATGCGGCTCGCGCGGCTGATGCAGGAGGGCCAGGAGCTCGGCGCCACCTTCCAGGCCTTCGAGGCCGAACGGCGGCCGCGCACCGAGAAGATCGTCGCGATGGCCCGTCGCAATGGCAACAGCAAGCGCGAGTTCAGCGCCACCGGCGCATGGGTCCGCAATCAGATGATGAAATGGCTGTTGCCGCTGGGCTCGAAGAGCATGGAGTTCATGTACGCGTACGATGCGCGGTCGGCGTAGCGGCAATCTCACTGTCATCGCCCGCCGGGCGATCCAGTACGCCGCGGCCTCTCGATTCAACAACACTGTCTCTGGAATCTGGGTCGCCCGGTCAAGCCGAGCGACGAATCCGTCATTTAGGCACGCAAAAGCGCCTACCCCTCTACCTCGAACCTCAGCCCTGCATTCTCCCGCAGCCGCTTGATCAGCTTGTGCTGCATCGCTGCGCCCGGCGTCCAGAGACCGGCCGGGACATCAGGCGTGTCGCGCAACAGGCAGATCGCGCATTCGGAAACCATCTTCGCCGTTGAGGCATAGCCGGGATCGAGATCGCCCTTCACCGCCGCGCGAACCTGACGGCCGTCGGACGCGATCGCGACATAGAGCACGTCGTAATGACCGTTATCGCGCTCTTCCTTCGACGGCCCCTCGCCGGGCTTGAGCGCTTTGGGGCCGGTCTTTTCGCTATTGGCGGCCATGACGAGCTTTGCGTTGGCCTGCCCTTCGTCCCCCCTCCCCGTCAGCACCATCTCGTCGTAGACGAAATCCCGGCCATACGGGAATCCCATCAGCATGTTGGAGCGATGGACGTTGCGCGTGTTCAGCGTCGCCATAGCAAACGGGGCGGACCAGGATTGCAGGTCTTCCTCGAAAACGGGCTTGTTGCCGCGCGGCTGTTTCGGCCCTTCGAACCCCGGCGTGAATGCGAAGGGGTCCTTGAGGATCGACACCAGGCTGAGATCCTGCGCGACTGCTTCGAAGGTGACCCTCGCGCTCGCCGAGGTGCCGCCGGAGAACTTCCAGCTGAGGTCGCGGACGCGCCCCTTGACGCGCGGCACCGGCGCTCCGAACACGCGACGGGCTTCCTCCTGCACGAAGAACGCACCGAGCTCGAACGGGATGGAATCGAAGCCGCAGGAGAACATGATGCGCGCGCCGCTCGCCTTCGCCACCGCGTCATGCCTGTCGATCATCTGCTTCAGCCAGATCGGCTCGCCGCAGAGATCCATGTAGTCGGTGCCATCAGCGACGCAGGCGGCGAGCAGATCGGAGCCGTAGAGCTGGTAGGGACCGACCGTTGTGACCACCAGCTTCGCCTGATCGACCATGGCGCGCAACGACGCCGGATCGGCTGCGTCCGCCACGATCAGCGGCGTGTCAGCGGGTGCGCCGATCGCATCGCGAACGGAGGCGAGCTTGTCCCTGCTGCGCCCGGCCATCGCCCATGTCGGCGCGCCTTCACCGGCGTAGCTTGCAGCGAGATATTCGGCGACGAGCTGGCCGGTGTATCCCGTTGCGCCGTAGACGACGATGTCGAACTTCGCGGACACGGATCACGCTTCCCTGGGACCGTGGGCCTTACGCTTCCACTCCGAACGTCAGCCCAGCATTGTCCCGCAGGCGCTTGATCAGCTTGTGCTGCATAGCCGCGCCCGGCGTCCAGAATCCGGCCGGGACGTCTGTCACATCGCGCAACATGCACATCGCGCATTCGGAAATCATCTTCGAGGTCGAGCCGTAGCCGGGATCGCGGTCGCCGGTGACGCCGGCGCGAACCATGCGGCCGTCGGGCGCGATCGCGACATAGAGCAGGTCGAAGCGGCCGTTCTCCCGTTCTTCCTTCGACGGCCCCTCGCCCGGCTTCGGTGCGTTCGGACCGGTCTTCTCGGCGTTGGCGGCCACCACGCGCTGCGCGTTGGCTTCGCCCTTCTCGCCGGGCCCCGTCAGAACCATCTCGTCGTAGACGAAGTCCTGGCCGTAGGGAAAGCCCATCAGCATGTTGGAGCGATGGACGTTGCGCGTGTTGATCAGTGCCATCATGAACGGCGCGGCCCAGGACTGCAGGTCCTCCTCGAGCAGCGACCTGTTGCCTTTCGGCTGCTTCGGGCCGGTGAAGCCCGGCGTCAACGCGAACGGATCGTTCAGGATCACGATCAGGCTGATGTCCTTTGCGACCGCATCGAAGGTCGCCTTGGCGCTCGCCGCGGTGCCACCCGAGAGCGTGCCGCGCATGTCGCGCACGCGGCCTTTCACACGCGCGGCCGGAGCGCCTAACACGCGCTTGGCCTCTTCCTGCACGAAGAACGCACCGAGCTCGAACGGCACGGAATCGAAACCGCATGAGAACACGATACGCGCGCCGCTCTCTTTGGCGGCCGCCTCGTACTTATCGATCATCTGCCGCATCCAGATCGGTTCGCCGCAGAGATCGAAATAATCGGTGCCGGTGGCGACGCAGGCCGCGAGCAGTTCCTCGCCATAGAGCTGATACGGGCCGACGGTGGTGATCACCGACATCGTCTGCTCAGCCATCGCCTTCAGCGAGGTCGCGTCCGCCGCATCCGCGACAATCAGCGGCGTATTCCCGGGCGCGCCGATCGCATCGCGTACCGACTTGAGCTTGCCGAGGCTACGGCCTGCCATCGCCCATTTGAGCGTGTGATCGCCCTTGTAATGCTGAGTCAGATATTCGGCGACGAGCTGGCCGGTGAAACCGGTCGCACCGTAGACGACGATGTCGAATTTCGCTGAGCTCATGGTCGCCCCTTACTTCTTCGCGTAACTCACGCCCATGCCGGCGCGGACGTCGCTTTGAATCCCATAGGGCGGAATCGGATAGCGCAGGCCGTTCTTGGCCAGCGCCTTCATGCCCTCGATTGCCTTGGCGAGATGCGAGGGCTTCAAGGCCATCAGCATCTCCTCGTCCGGCACGCCGCCATAGCGCCGTTCGGCATAGCATGGCAAGGACAGGCTGGGCTCGCCGGTTTTCAGCGCCCGCCCCCAGGAATCCGCGCAGGCGGTCTCACCGACGACGCCCCATTCGAACTTCTTGTAGCCGGTATATTGCAGCCCGTTGATCAGGATGATCATCTGCCCCGGCGTTGCGTAGACCAGGCAGATGTCGGGCGGATCGAGCCGTCCGCTCGCGAGCGGACTGACCGCAAGCGCCTGATACTGCCCGAATGGAACCACGTCCAGCGCCTCCTGGCGCTTGCGCGCGTCCTCGGCGGTGCCGTGCCAGACCCCGACATAGTTTTCGCCGGCGAGCCATTTTTCATCCTGCGGCGCAAGCCCGATCACAGCGCGACACTGCGCACCGACAAGATCGTCGGCGGTGATGCCGACCGTCCAGCCCAGACGTGCAGCCATGCTGACGATCTGGTCGGTGGTGTGGACCGCGTTCGGCCGCCGGATTTTCGGGATCGCCTCCATGTCGGCGGCGCGCGCGAACAGCTTCATGCCGATCACCGTCGTCTTCAGCCGCAGCAGGCTGTTGAGGTCGGCGACGAGGCCGGCAAGATCGATCCTGTCTGCGCTCTGCTGCTGCATGGCGTCCTCCCGACCGACGATCGCGCGCCGGTACTCTGTTCTTGTTTTGCGGCTCTCGTTTTAGTCCTTGCCCGGCCCCGGAAGCAACTCGCCGGTCCGCCCCGTGATGCGATACGCCAAAAGGCCGATCCATTCGCGCACCGCGACGTCGGTCTTGCCGAGACCATCGGCCCCATTGCGGGTGAAGGCGAAGAGCGCGTCGCGCCCGCCCATCCGCCAATCCACCGGATAGGCTTCGACATCGAACCCGGCCTTGCGGAAAATCCCCATCGCGCGCGGCATGTGGAAAGCCGACGTGACCAGAAGCCAGCGTTCGCCCGGCTTCGGCGTCACCAGCTGCTTCGTGAAGATCGCGTTCTCCCAGGTGTTGCGGGAGTCGCGCTCGAGGATCAGACGCTCCTTCGGTATGCCCAGGCTTTCCAGGATCGGCGCGGTGTAGTCGGCCTCCCTCGCCTCCGTCGCGACCAGGTTCGGCGAGCCGCCGGTGAAGACGATACGCGCGTTCGGATAGCGCCGCGCGAGCTCGGCCGGCGCCAGCATGCGATCGGCCGCGTGCGCAACCACGGGCGTGCGATGCGCCGCCGACAGATCGGTGTCGATCGAGCCGCCGAGCACGATGATGCCGTCGGGGGCGCCCCGCGACGGGTCCCACGCCGGGAAACGCGACTCCAGCGGATAGAGCAGAAGATTGCCGATCGGCGAGAACGCGACCAGCGCCAGCAGCACCAGCGTCGTCACCGCGAGCTTGCGGCCGACCGCAGCAAACCGCGTCGCCATCAGCAGCAGCGACAGGATTCCGAGCTCGATCAGGAGATTGATCGGCAGCAGAGCGGTGCCGAGGGTCTTGGAAAGAACGAAATACAGGGGAGCCTCGCTGGAATGATCGTGTCGGGCTTGACCGGCCCGTCCATCTTCAGAAATCTTCTTGAAAGAGGATCGATCGCCCGGTCAAGCCCGGGCATAACAGGTTCTCATGACGAGTTCTGATGAAACCGATTGGACGCGGCCGATGACCCATCACCACCTGCATTCAAGCCCCGAGACCTGCCATTGGGGCTTCTTCGAAGCCGCGCTCAAGCCCGTCCTCACCGTCAAAAGCGGCGATGAGGTGACGGTCGACACCATCAGCGGCGGGCCCGACATGCTGCCCGACCGCAACAAATTTCACATTCCGCCGGAGATGTTCGAGGTTCACGCCAAGAACGAGCGCATGCTGCCCGGCCACATCCTCACCGGCCCGATCGCAGTCGAGGGCGCCGAGCCCGGCGACGTGCTGGCGGTCGAGATCCTCGACGTCCAGCTCCGGCAGGATTGGGGCTGGAACATGATCAAGCCGCTGTCCGGCACCCTGCCCGACGATTTCCACGAAACGCGCATCCTTAACATCCCGCTCGACCGGTCGCGGATGGTCGGCCGCATGCCCTGGGGCCTCGATCTGCCGCTCAAGCCGTTCTTCGGCGTGATGGGCGTCTCGCCGCCGCCGGCCTGGGGCCGCATCTCCTCACTCGTGCCGCGCGCGATGGGCGGCAATCTCGACAACAAAGAGCTCGGCGCCGGTGCGACTCTCTATTTGCCGGTGTTCGTCCCCGGCGCGATGTTCTCCTGCGGCGATGGCCATGGCGTGCAGGGCGACGGCGAGGTCTGCGTCACCGCGATCGAGACCGCACTCCAGGGCCGCTTCCGCCTTTCGCTGCGCAAAGACCTCAGGTTCGACTATCCGCGCGCCGAGACGGCGACGCATTACATGACCATGGCCATGGACCCCGACCTCGACCAGTGCGTGGTGCGCGCGCTGCGCGACATGATCGCGCTGCTCGGCGAGACGCGAAACCTGTCGCGCGAGGACGCCTACACCCTGTGCAGCCTGGCCGCCGACCTGCGGGTGACGCAGACCGTCAACGGCTGCAAAGGCATCCATTGCATGATCGAAAAGGCGATCGTGCACGGCTAGCCGCCCCCGCCTGCCCGGCCCCGTCTCCACTCCGCCGCCGCTCGGCATCCCGCGCGGCGCGCGGAGCTGCGCCTGATTTCCCCAGTGATTCCAATGAGCTGAAACACCGGCCTCGCTCGGATTTGACTCCCACCCCCTAACCTAAATAGAGTCTTAATCGTTACTTTTATGTACCCGAGTAAGAGGCTAGCGTTCGGGCCATGGCCACCGAAAAAGCCGAGACTGACCGCATTCCCGTAACCTTGGCGCTCTCGACCATCACCTATCTGGAAAAACTGGTGAGACAGGGCACCCACGGCACCAGCGTTCCCGGCGTCGCACGCACACTGATCGAGGAAGGCATCCGTCTCGCCATCAAGGACGGCCTTTTGTCGATTCGCGACAACGGCAGAACCTGAGCACGCGCCGGACGTGAGGCGGACGGATCTCGAGAGGCGGATGGCCGACATCTGCAACCTGGGACCGTTACAATGCCTGTTCTCTCACCAACTTCTTCACCGACTGCTTCTTCACCGACTTGGACCAACGAACGAATTGAGCTCCTGAAGCAGCACTTCGAGGCCGGCCTCACCTGCAGCGAGATCGCTGCCGACATCGGCGTCAGCCGCAACGCGGTGATCGGCAAGCTGTCCCGGCTCAATCTCACGCGCGGCAGGACGAGCGACGAGCGCAAGCTCGAGCGGAGCCTCGCGCCGCGGCGCGGGACGAGAGCCGTACCGCGGCTGCAATATGAGATGCTCGCCACGATCTACGGCGACACCGACACGCCTGTGGTCGCGGGTCCAATCGACGATGCCAACCGCTGCTCGCTGCTGGAGCTCTCAGAGAACCGCTGCCGCTGGCCGATCTCGACGCCGGGTGCAGACGACTTCTGCTTCTGCGGCAATACCGCGCCCGACGGCCAGTCCTACTGCGTCGGCCACAGCCGCCTCGCCTATCGGCCGAACTCGCGCGCCCGCGTGATGCGCGGCTGAAGGAAAGTCTCAAAACGAAAAACCTCCGGCGGGGCATCACCGGAGGTTTCTGGAGGCTTAGCATGAAGCTAAGAGCCGTGACTTTCGTAATCGGCTGAAAACAAGATAGCTGATCAACTCAGGTAAGTAAATAAGTTTGAGGGCGATCGAATCGCATAGCTCGTCTTCGTCCTTTGCAACGTGTTGCCGGATTTTCCGAAGGCCGCTTTCATGAAAAAGCCCCGGCGGTTTCCCGCCGGGGCTCTATCAGATCCGAACGGTCTTCAGCTTACCAGTTGCGCTGGGCGCGCAGCAGCAGGCTGTAGGTGTCCTGGTCCTTCAGCTCGTAGGTTGCCGCAGGCTTGGCAACCGACGTCAGCGCCGGGGTGGTGATCACGCCCGAGTACTTCTGGTCGAGGTGGCTGTAGGTGAAGTCAGCCGAGAAGGTCAGGTTCTTCACCGGCGTCCAGCGGGTGATGACACCGACCTGGCCGATGTTGAAGTCCGGGTTGCAGGTGCCGGTCAGGGTCGCGAACGCGGCGCTGGCGCAGATCATGGACTTGGCCGTGCCGCTGTAGTTGACCGCAGCCCACGCGCCGTAGAGCGCCGTGTTCCAGTACGGGCTCCAGTTGTGCGTGTAGGCACCACGGAAGCCGTAGGTCTTGGTCAGCTCGAGGCCGCCACCCGGACCGAACACGGCATCAGACACGCCGGCGAAGCCGAGGCTTTGATAGGCGGCGTTCGAGCTGCCGAACATCGAGTAGCTGGTCGCGGCCAGCTCCTGGAAGTTGTAGCGGCTCGCACCGTCGGTGTAGACGCCCGAGATGTTGATCACGTCGCCGGCGCCGGTCGGGATGTTCTTGATCTGCAGTGCGAGCTGAACAGCCCAGCCCCACTTGCTCTCCGGATGGCCCGTCGCCTCGGTCGCCCCGTAGTAGCCAACCTGGTTGTCGTGCGCCGCGACCGATGCCTGGAACAGTCCCCAGGCCTGGTCGACGCGGACCATGCCGACGAGATCGGGCGATCGGGTGCCGCCGACACTGTTCGAGCCGTAGGCGCCGCCGAGAACGCTGGAGGTGGTCATGCCCGCGGTGTTCCAGATGTTGGTCTGGAAGACCTGGGTCTGATCCTGCGCCGAGAACGCAGCCGTCACGCCCTGGCCGAAATCAGCGGTGTAGGTGAACTGGGCGACGCCGTTGGTGGTGCCGCTGCCGCCGACCAGCTGGTCGAAGTTGTTGCCGGGATAGTTGATCCAGGGCGCGTCGAACTGCGACACGGCCTTACCCATGGTGAAGCCGGCGAACTGGATGAAGGCGTAGTAGACGCCGAGCGTACCGCCCGAGATCGAGCCCGCGTTCGCGTTGTTCGGCGCAGACACGCCGGTGCTTCCGAGTTGTGAGTAAACGGTCGCGCCTGTTGCCGAGCCGGTTCCCGTATAGTTATCGGTCGTCCAGGTGAACACGGCGTCAAAGTAAGTACGAACCACGCCGTACTCGGTCGCGGTGCGGGTATCGATGTTGAAGTCCTCGCGAGCGCGAGCCGTGTAGTAGTTCGTCAGGCGGTTGTTCGCACCGGAGATGCTGTTGTACGCGCCGTTGTAATTGCCGCCGGCATTGAGCGCGACTTCAGCACGCAGATAGCCGCCGAGCTTGATGCAGGTGTCGCTGCCCGGGATGTAGTAGAAGCCCGCGCCGTAGAGCGTGCAGATCTTGACGTACTCGACCGCCTTGGCCTTGACCGGAAGATCGGCCGCCTGGGCTCCACCGACGGCGATCAGACCCGCCGCAGTGCCGAGCAAAAGGCTCTTCACCACTTTCATATAAAACCTCCAAGTTGCTCATTTTACGGAGACCGGACCGTGAGGCCCCCCAGATCCCCGTCTTTTCAAATCCGCTCGGCCGCTTCGCGCTTTTGGACACACCCGCATCGACGCGAGGGACGTGAGCGAACCACCTGCAACGGGACGATTGAGTACCCCCCACCGTCACGGGCCAATATGCCTGCGCCGTTCCACTAATCAAAATAGTTTATTAGCTCACCTTTGTTGTTTCACTAAACCTGTGCCCCGCGCGCAACACCGCGAGCGAGAGAATATGCTGAGCTGATCATCTTTGTAGTTTTAGTGACAAAATTACCCTGCTCTGCACTTGCGTCAGGGCAGACTTGCGTGGACTATGGCCGTGCAAGACACCGGCCGGAAAAGAATCAGATCACGGGAGTGACGCTGTGTCAGCGACGAGGAAGGAAGGGGCGCGCCTCCGCTCCATCGGCAATCTCGATATCATCAGGCGTTTCACCTGGGAAATATCGTCAATCAACATGTATCTGGAGGAGTTGCGTCAGTTCTGGGCGAGAACGCTGGGCATCAGCGGTCCGCAATGGCTGATCCTGATGGCGATCTCCGACCTCGACAAGGACGACGGCGTGCCCGTCAACGTGGTCTCTAAGCTGCTCCACGTCGATCCGTCCTTCGTCACCACCCAGTCCAAGCTGCTGGAGAAGAAGGGCCTGCTGCGGCGGCGGCCCTCGCCGACCGACGCCCGCGTGGTGCGGCTGTCCCTGGTCGAGAAGACGCAGAAGCACATCGCAAGCCTCAACGAGCAGTACAAAACGATCCGCGAATTCGTCTTCCAGGAATTCGACGAGAACGAACTGACCGAATTCACCGGCAAGCTCGCGACGCTGAAGACCCGGCTCGAAAAGGCCTGCGTCAGGATCTCCCTCGACTACTAAAGCATGATCCGGAAAAGTGCGAAGCGGTTTTCCCTCGCGACAAACGAGGAACGCGTTTGCGCGGAGATCATGCCCGAACAACAACCTAAAGCGCGATGACGATTCATCCCAATCTCATCGCGCTCTAGGACAGCAGGCGGCGTTCAGATCCGCCGCCCCGTGGCGCCCAGTTGCGATTCCAGCCAGTCGAAGATGT
The DNA here is from genome assembly GCF_029953005.1 of Bradyrhizobium sp. Mp27. NCBI lineage: Bacteria > Pseudomonadati > Pseudomonadota > Alphaproteobacteria > Hyphomicrobiales > Nitrobacteraceae > Bradyrhizobium > Bradyrhizobium sp. Mp27. The sequence goes on from NZ_JASAUS010000111.1 coordinate 18,102, forward strand.
ATTCGTTGGCAAGGCTGGGATTGTCCGCGTGGGCCTGCGCCGCGCCGGTCTCCTGCGCGGTGAACACCTTCAGCACGATGTCAGAGCTGCCGAGTCGCGACTTCTGCACGATCTGGCGCGCCCGGTCGGCCTTGAGCCAGCCGTCCTCGCCGAGTGTGATCAGCACCGGACAGTCGACGCTCGAGGCCATCAGCGGCGCCGACGGCACCGGGACGATGCTGAGGTCGCTCATCGCAAAGCGGCTGGCGAAGAAGGATCGTTCGTGCAGGCCCCACAGACCGCCGTCGCAGACGGCCGCGGCGAGCCTCGGCTCCTGCAACACCGCGCGCGCGACGAAGGAAGAGCCCCACCCGTCGGCCACGATGGCGACGCGATCGAAATCGACGTCGCCGCGTGTCTCCAGGTAATCCATGACGCTGGCAATCGAGCTCTCGAGGTCGCGGCGCTGCAGGAGCGTGTCGGTATAGTCGTCACGCTGGTCGCCGAGCAGGTCCAGCGCGAGCATCGACAGTCCGCGTTCGCGCGCATGCGGCGCGAGCTTGAACAGGAATTCTTCCTTGCGGTGTCCGGGCTCGCCGATGCAGATCACGGTCGGAGCCCGCTTGCCGGCCGGGGACGCAGGCAGGAAATAGCCTTGCAAAACGTGTCCGTCATCGGCCCAGGGAATCGTGACGACCTCGCCAGCCGGACCGCGCGCAGTGAGGAAGCGGCGCGCACATTCCTGCATGGCGAGCACCGCGACCCAGCGGCGCTCGTCGGCCTGGTCCAGCGGCATCGCGGCCGCGCCGTAGTAATTCATCGCCCGCAGCCAGTTGCGCTGGGCGGTCGCCATGTGGCCTTCCGCGAATGCCGCTTCGGCTCGCTGCCGGTTGGCTTGCGCCAGCCGCTTCCACTCGCGGTGCCAGGACTGCTCGCCGCCCTGCTTGAGCTGCCGCGCGATCATCAGGCATTCTGCGATGGTCGCGCCACCCTCCTGCGCCGCGGTGAGGAGCCGCGTGAATTCAGCGGAAATATCCTCTCTCTCCGGGCAGAGGATCCAGTCGTCGGAGAGGCATGCGGGTATCATCGGAGCTACGCTTTATGATGGCGTTACCCGTGATGCACTAAACTATTTTGGTTCACCAACCAAGCTGCCGTGCGCCGAATGAGACCCGTTTCACATCACCATCGCTTGAACATTGCTTGAACGACGGAGCATGTCGCATGCGTGACATTCCAAATCGTCATAAGGCGTCGGAAATGGCAAGAGGTGGCACGTAAAGTTACCTCCGTAACATGTAAATTACCTGCGTAATAATACGTCCGCGCCTCTTGCCATGATGGTCGTCATACCTGCATACGCGAACGTTCGTTGACAGTCTCAGCCAAACCGACTCAACCGAGCCGCCAGCCAACTTCCTGCGTAAAGCTTTCATAGAAGGCGCGGTCATAGGCCTGCTCCGGCGTTGCGCGCACGCGTTCGTCAAGGCGCTTTGCGTCTTCGCCCACAAGAATGCGCCACCGCTCCGCCTTGACCCCGTCGAGGATGATCTTCGCGGCCTGCGCAGCCGTCGTCGGCGCGTCCTCGAGGAAGCTGCGGGCGCGTTCGGCGAACGCAGCCTGGATGTCCTCGTCCGACATCTTGTCAGCATCCGGCACGCCGGCCGCGACCATGCGCTTGCGGGTCAGCGCGACCTCGTCGGCATTGAGCCGCTCCGACCCGTCGGCGCTCTGCACCTTGCGCGAATTGGAGACGATCGAGGTGCCGATATGGCCGGGCATCACCACCGAGCATTTGACATGCGGCGCGTGCAGGCGAAGGTCGTTGATCAGCGCTTCGGTAAATCCTTTCACCGCGAACTTGGCCGAGCTGTAGGCGGTGTGCGCCTGCCCCATGCCGATCGAGGCCCAGAAGCCGTTGACGCTGGCGGTGTTGACGATGTGGGCCTCGTCCGCCGCCACCAGCATCGGCAGGAAGGTGCGCACGCCGAGATAGACGCCGCCCCAGCAGATGTTGAAGGTGCGCTCCCACTGCTCGCGCGTGTTGGTGAACAGGCTGCCGCCGCCACCGATGCCGGCGTTGTTGAACAGGAGATGGATCCGATCGGTCTTCTGCTGCTCGGCGAGCTCATCGCGAAACCGCTTGAGATGGTCCTCGATCGAGACGTCGGCTACATGGGTCGTGACCCGCAAGCCCTGCGGCAGCTTCTCGACCTCGCAGAGCCGTTTCGTCTCGGCCATCGCGGCTTCCGAGACGTCGCACATCGCGACATTGCAGCCCTCCGCGACAAGCTGCCGTGCGAGCTCGCGTCCCATCCCCGTGCCGCCGCCGGTGATGACGGCGATCTTTCCTGCAAAATCCTTCATGGGACTTCGGTCCCTCCCCTTGTCGGTATGTTTCTTCACAGCTGGCGCCGCGCATCGCGGCGCGCGCAAAATGTAGCAGCGCCGCATCCGCAGGTAAAAGCGGATCGGCGCTGCCATTCGACATCGATAATTTCGGCCGGCGGACTATTCGGCCGCTTCGACACGCACCCCGTTCAACGCGCCGAGTGCCTCCAGCGCCTTGCGGGTGGCGGCCTGCTGCGCCGGCGAGGCCTCCGGCATCGGTGCGCGCGGATAGGTCCTGGGCAAACCCTGGAGCGTCTGGGCGTACCGCGTGCAGGCCGGCAGATTGTCGGCGATAACGGCGTTCCACAGCGTCAACAGCTTCTTGTGCAGGTCGAGCGCGCGCGGATGGTCGCCCGCCTTCACCGCATCCCACAGCGCGACGGAGGCATGCGGCGCCGCGGTCAGGATCGCGGCGATCGAGCCATGGGCCCCGAGCGTATAGGACGGATACATGAGGGCATCGACCGCGCTGTAGATCAGCTTGTCCGGCGCCATCATCATGAGATCCGCGAACAGCTTGAGATCGCCCGCGCTCTGCTTGACGCCGACCACCAGCGGCACCTCGGTCATGATCCGCACCAGCAGCGCCGGCGACAGATAGGACCACGGCACCACGTTGTAGATGATGATGGGCATGCCGGTCTCGTCAGCCATGGCGCGGAAGTGCGCAACCATCGCCTCGTCGTCGGGCTTGAACAGATAATGCACCGGCGTGACCTGGAGTGCTGCGACATTCATGTCGCGCACGAGCTTGCCGCGACGGATCGCATCGCGCGTGGAGTCCACGATGATGCCGGCGATCACTGGAATGCGCCCCTTCACCGCCTCGACCGTCGCGGCCATCAGGTCGCGATATTCCTCGTGATCGAGCGTGTGGCCCTCGCCGGTCGAGCCGCCGGCCGCGACGCCATGCGCGCCGGCGCCGATCATCCAGTCGACCTGGGGCGCCACGAGCCCAAGGTCGATCTCGCCGTCCTTCCGGAACGGCGTCGTCATCGGCGGGATCACGCCGGTCGGTCGTGCCTTCATGGTCTGCCCTCGCGTTTCCTTTGGTCCTGTGGCGGTCCCGCTCTCTTGACGAGTATCCGGCCGCTTTCGAGCCTATCGGCTGCGCGGGCCTTGTGAAGGGGCGCTTCGCGCGGCGCTGCCCCCACAATCGCTCATGCGATCTTTCCTCGCCCTTTTTCCTGGGGGTTCCCCGTATTTGCCCGGCTTCGGTTTAGGGGCAATTTTTTTACAATCCGAATCATCAAATGAGGTTGGACGCTGGGTCGAGTCGGCCAGGTCAGCGTGTTGTTTGTGTCACAGGCTCTGGCACTCCGCTTGCATCCTCTTCGTGGTCTGAAACTACCTATGAGGTGACAGGAATGTTCGTGACCGTGGTTGCCGTGCTCTGCCGGCTGAGCGCAGCCAGCTCAGGCAGTTGCATCGAGGAAATCGTGACCGACAGCAACATGACGCCCGAGATGTCGATGATGCAGTGCGCGATCGGCGCACAGGCCCCACTTGCCAAATGGATGGGCGAGCATCCGATCTATCACGCCAATTGGCGCCTCGAGCGCTACAAATGCGTGCCGGGTCACTACGAGATCAAGGGCCACGCCTAAGGCCCCGCAAGACTACGGATGAGGAAACGCCCCGGAGGTAGCCTGGTCTCTCCGCGCGGGCCCACTAGCGCCAGGCCCCATTGCGGCGGCGCGCCCCTGTGACGACGATCACGCCTTCCCTTTAAGCCACTGCACGCAGAATGATCGCACGCGCCTGTCGCCCTTCCGGCGTCGGCATCAGCGCGAAATTGTGCGGCTGATCACGGAGCAGATGCAGCTCGACCGGCACGCCCGCCGCCCTCGCGCGCTCCGCGAGATCGACGCTGTCGGGATAGAGCAGATCGCGGGTACCCGAGAAGATCGTCATCGGCGCGAGCGAACGGAAGGCACCGTTGAGCGGGCTGACGAAGGGATGGCCGATATCGAGCTCGCCGGCATAGAGCCGCCCCGCCTCAAGTATACCCGGAATGTCCTGGATCGGATCGCGGCCTGCGATCTCGACCTGCTCCGGGCGGCTGACCGAGGCATCGGCCGCGGGCGAGATCAGCATCAGCCGGCCCGGCTGCCGATGCCCGCGATCGCGCAGCCACTGGCAGGCCGCAAGCGCGAGCCCTGCGCCGGCGGAGTTGCAGACCACCGTGACCTTTGCGGACCCTGCGTCTTCCAGCAACATGCGCAGCAGCTCTGCCGTCGCCGGCACGACATCCTTCGCGGTCGCGCGCGGCGCCAGCGGATAGATCGGCACGACGCACGAGGCGCGCGCCTTGCGCGTCATCTCGCCGACGAAGCGCCAATGCGCCGGCACGATCTCGTTGATGTAGCCGCCGCCATGCAGGAACATGACGTAGTTGCAGCCCTCATGTCCCGACGACGGCGCGGTGTAATAGACCGGCCATCCGCCCATCTTGGTCAATGTCACCTCGACGCCGCGGCCCAGATTCGGCGGCTCGAACGAGACCGGCTGCAAGGCGAGCTTCTGGACATGCTCCTGCACGGCCTCGGCGGACGCGAGCTGTTGCTTGTACGGAAGCTGCCGCAGCAGCAGGTTGAAGGCGCGGCTTTGCAAGCTTGGCGCGGGATCGCGCCGGGTCGGTGGGCCGAACACGCAGCCACCCGGGCAGAACTGCAAGGCCGACACGATCCTGGCAACGCTCATGGCCACATCCCCATCTGGCTCTTTCGACACGGCGACAAAGAGGCTTGCCGACCCGCCGCCACTCGCGGATATAATGCGAGCATTCACTCGCTTTTCCTACTCGCATTCAGATCACAAGGCCGTGGCCCGCAAACCGCCGACAAAACCCCGGAAAAATGCCTCCCAGCAGCGATCGCGCGCCACCGTCGACGCGCTGGTCGAGGCAACCGCTCGCATTCTGGTCCGCGAAGGTTTCGAGAAAACAAGCACCAACCGCATCGCCGAAATCGCTGGCGTCAGCGTCGGCTCGCTCTACCAGTATTTTCCCAGCAAGGAGGCGCTGGTTGTCGCTGTCATCGATCGCCACAACGACGAGATCATGAAAATCGTTCGCGCCGCGTTCGTCGAGGTCGCGGACATGCCGATCGAAAGGGCCGTGCGCCGCCTCGTCACCGTCGCGATCGAGGCCCATCACATCGACCCGGACCTGCACCGCGTCCTCGCCGAGCAGATTCCACGCTCCGGCCGGCTCGCCGAGGTCGAAGCCTTCAATCACGAGGTCCACGGCCTCGTCCGCGCCTATCTCGAAAGCCACCGCAAGGAAATGCGTAGGATCGATCCCGGACTGGCCGCCTTCATGTGCGTCAGTGCGATCGAGGCAGTCGCGCACAACACGGTGCTGAACCCGGCCGAGATGCTGTCGGAGAAGATGGTGCGGACGCTGGTGGACGAGACGACGCGGATGGTGGTGGGATATTTGAGGTAGTTTGCGAAAACGGCGCCTCATGCCAGCTCTACGCGGGAGAGCGGGCATCCTGCTAGGCAGTTGATTTATCTGCGGGCTGCATTGAGCCGAGCCCATGGCCATGAGTTTTCCATTTTTAATGGCGATCAATTCAGCTTTCCTATTGAGGACAAAACATATGCCCAAGAAAAATTGCCTGATAGTCCATGCTGCCGGAAGACAGCTCGACCTACTGCGCGGAGAGGCTTCCCGCATTGCGAAGGCGAACAAGGTCGACTGGTGGATCGATCGTGCCGACGTCGGCACACTTTTTTGCTTTGAAGACGCAAATGCTACAGAAGCCTTCGCTCGCACCTGCGACAACTTCGGAGTCCGATGCCAAGACGGCTAGCTCAAAACCCCGCCGACTTTGTGAGGCGGCGGGAGTTGAGTGAATACTACGAAAACCGGCCCATCGCCAAACGCGCGTCGGACGGTGGGACCGTTCCGGGTGGATGGCGAGACCTTGCGGGGGTCAAGATTCGCCACAGACCGATTTTTCAATCTCTCCCTTGGAGAGTCGTTCCTCAGACGCCGCGATGCCAACATTTTTGTGATCTGGCGCAAAAGGAAGGCCCCAGCCAATGGGGAAGACTGGGGCCTTCACAGGCCTTGCGATGGATCACACGCAAGACCGATCGCTGGATAGCTGCAGGAGCGCTCGTTCCTCCTGCGGAACCAATCTCGACCCAAGTTGGCTGCAACTCCAGATGAGTCGCGAGAGCCAGCATTCCAGCAGCCAAATCGGGGCTAGAGTGTGTCCGAAGTTGAACTAGACGCGGGCGAAACCAACGTGCTGAAGCCTCGATCCAACTCGAGTGTTTCGCAAATCATCGATTCTTCGTAGGCCGAACCCGCGGCGAGCGACTAGGGCGCGTGGGTGAAGATATCCACTCGTCGATTTCGTCTGGCTCTACTCGCCACGAAGGTGAGACGCCATCGGCTGTCCGGGCTGTGACACGGTATCGGCGCTTACGCAGCTTGGCTGCCAAATTCTTCGCGCCATCTTCGTCTCGACATTCAATAGAAAAATTACCGTAGCAAACAACCCAGCGCTTTCGACTTACTTTTCGTTTGGATCGCGCTGAACGCTCCATCTAAGGGACCCCGTGAGTCCCCAAGCCCGTCCCAATATCAAGACTCCATTCTTACCAAACCGTTTAAACTGGACCGCGACCTCGCCAAGGGCAGCGGGCTACCGACCCATCCTAGCAACCCCGACGCAAGACTTGAGGTCTGGTGAACTTCATCTTCAGCAAGATGTCATTCAATCACCTCGTCTGCGCGGCTCAGAACGGAAGTTGGAAGCACCAGGCCGAGCGCCTTCGCAACCGGGAGGTTGACTACCGTGAAACTCGCGCGGCGCGGACGCTACTTGCTTGCCGCCAGAGCGCGGGGAGAAAACAACTCCGCTCCGGACGTCGCGCCTCCCAAGTCCCTGCGACGCAATGCATTCAAGCAGCTGTCGTGAATATTCCCCCGTCGCACAGGCCGGCATGATGACATCATGCTCCTGTTTTGCTCCTGTTTTGCCCGACGCGTCAAATCGCTTCGGAAAAACGTCATTCGCCAATGGTTTCGCTACTGTGCATGGGGTTGTTTTCGGCATTTTGATTTACCGCCCCCAGAAGCAGCCACCCGCTACTGATCGTCGCGCATGCGTCACGCCGCGGGAGCAGGCTCCACGCCGACGGTCAATCCACCGATGAGTTGGAAAAAATGGTCGGAGCGAGAGGATTTGAACCTCCGACCCCTAGTCTCCCAGTTATAAACGACCTGATTTATAGCCATTCCTGACGTTGGATGGCGCGCAACAAGTCGCTGTAAATCAAACGTAATCCAACCAATGACCACTTGCCTTTTCCGAGCCAATAGCCAGACTGCTGGCTACATACTGGCTATAAATTTGGTGGGGCATGGCAACGATCAGGATTTCGACCGATAGCGTAGCGGCGCTCATGAAGTCTGCGGTTCCCAACAAGACGACCTACTATTTCGACGACGATCTTGCGGGCTTCGGTCTCTACCGCACCACCACGGGCACCGGCACCTACTTCGCCGAATTCCGCCCCGTAGCCGGCGGCAGCAAGAAGCGATTGAAGTTGGGCCGGGTCGGCACCCTGAAGGCCAATGAGGCCCGCGAGGCGGCCCGCAAGGCGATCGCGAACGCCGCATTGGGGAAAGACCTTGCCCAAAATCGGAGCGACGAGCGGGCCAGCCTAACGGTTGAGGAATTGGTCTCGAAATACATCGAGGAATACGTCGCCGAGCACAAAAAAGCGTCCACCGCGGGCCTTTACCGCATGCTCCTAAAGAAGCACGTCAAGCCTCGGATGGGCTCGACTAAGGCAGTGGTGCTGACCCGAGTTGATGTACAACGCGCGCACTCTCTAATGACGCGCGAAGCCCGCATATCCGCTAACCGGGCAATCAAGCTGGTGTCCGCGGCGTACGGTTGGGGATCGCGGCATGGCCACGTGCCGGAAGGTACGAACCCTGCCTCCGGCGCGAAGCTGAACGAAGAGGAAGGCCGCGAGCGCTATTTAACGACCGCCGAGCTACTGGCGATTGGCAACGCCATGATAGAGGCGGAGACCGTTGGCCTGCCTGTTGAGGCCGGTGACGCCAAGCACGCGCCTGTCGGGCAGCTTGTGAAAATGTCGCCCTACGCCACCGCCGCAATCCGGATTCTTATGCTGACCGGCGCGCGCTTGCGGGAGATCCTGCACTTGCGCTGGGACGAAGCTGATCTGGATCGCGGTGTGTTGCGGTTGCCCGACTCGAAGACTGGCAGAAAGACGATCTATCTACCGGCTGCGGCAATCGACATCATCAAGGGCCTGACCAAGCTGGGTGCTTTCGTCATCGCTGGAGAATCGGCCGGTACCAAGAATGAGAAACCGCGCGCGGACCTGAAGCGCCCATGGGCAGCCATTTGCAAGCGGGCTGGCGTGACCGGTGTCAGGATCCACGATCTGCGGCACAGTTTTGCCAGCGTCGGGATCGGTGACCAGATGGGCCTCCCGGTGATCGGCACCCTGCTCGGTCACGCCGATCCGAGTACGACAAACCGATACGCTCACCTGGCCGACGAGGCAGCCCGCCGCGCGGTTGAGGCCATCGGCGGTAAGATCGCCGCTGCGCTGAGTGGAAAATAGCCCGAGGAACCTAAACCAGCCCGCAAGATTTGATTCCTGCCGGGCTGGAACTGCACGGAGAACCCCATGCGAAAAATCCGCCGCCGCTTCGAACAAATTCAATCTGCTGAAGAACGTCTGGTTGAGCAAGCCGCGGAACTGCGGGAGCGGGCTAAGGCGATGCCTCCGGGGGTCGAGAAAGATGCCCTTCTCCGGCGCGCCCGTCAGGCTGAGACTGGCACTCACGTCAGCGAAAGGTCGCTGGGGTTGTAGTTGTCGACGGCGCTGGAGCCCGGCCGAACGGAAAAACGAGGCCAGGGAGGCGGTGCTTCCGGCTAGCGTTAGACGAGCTACGGTGGTGCGGAGCGACGTTACTCGTCGATCTCGCGGAGCTTGCGTTCTAGACGGTCCATCTCGGCGCGCAGGCGTTCGGCTTGCTCTAAATCCCAGCCAACTCGCCGCAATTTTTGGCGACACTCCAGAATCTTCATCGCGAGTTCTACGCGCTCGTTCTGGTGGGGCACGGTGGGCATTTCCGATGGTCTTTTCTATTAGGATCATCGAAGGCCCGATTAGTTCAACGGGGCTACTCTCACTCAACAGGCCAATCGGCCATGCTGCGGTTTCTTATCTGCGCAAGTAGAAACGAGTAGCGAGCTGTGGAATTAGGGGTGGATGGCGGAGCCGTTCGGCAACAGTTTTACTGTCGTTGAGGTAGCCTCGGACGACGCAAAAACTGAGATATGGATTGCGTTGGCTAAGCCGAGCCAGGCGCCGACCCTGGTACTCGCCGCCGTTCCAGAAGGCTGGACTGCAGCTGTTTTAGATGTGAGCTATGGCGGAATCTGGGTGATGACGGTGTGAGGAAGGCGGCGTATCGAGGCGGGTGACGAGCCTGCCAGAACCTCTCGAGGAGAGCGATACGCCATGACCGAGACTAC